>JALSKP010000166.1 GCA_026988815.1 Myxococcales bacterium
GCTCGGTGAGATCGATGGAGACTCCAACGACTTGGACGATTTGGCGGACGCTATTGAGGAGGCAAAACTTCCGGACGACGTTTTGAAAATGGCTCGCAAGCAAATGAAAAGGCTACGCATGATGCAACCTGCCTCTAGCGAATACGGCGTGACACGCACTTATCTTGAGGTCATATTAGAAATTCCTTGGTCAAAATCCACCGAAGATAAACTTGATATTTTCAAGGCTCGGGAAATTTTGGAAGAAGATCATTATGGTCTAGAAAAGGTCAAAAAGAGAATCATCGAATACTTGGCTGTTCGTAAACTAAAAAGCGATATGTCAGGTCCGATTCTTTGTTTGGCGGGCCCTCCGGGGGTCGGAAAAACATCACTAGGTCGCTCGATTGCGCGCGCTTTAGGCCGCAAATTCATCCGCATCTCGCTTGGCGGTGTACACGATGAAAGCGAGATTCGTGGTCATCGTCGTACTTACGTTGGTGCATTACCTGGACGTATCGTTCAAGGTCTTAGAAAAGCGGGTTCCAATAATCCTGTCTTTATGCTCGATGAAATTGATAAGATTGGAAAAGATTTTCGCGGTGATCCTTCGGCTGCGTTATTGGAAGTTCTTGATCCAGAGCAAAATAGCGCCTTCTCCGACCATTACATCGAACTTCCAGTCGATCTTTCGAATGTGCTTTTCATTGCAACCGCAAATCAGCTTGGCTCGATATCAGGTCCTCTTCGCGATCGGATGGATATCATTGAGATTCCAGGATACACGGCCAATGATAAGCTTCACATTGCTCGGAAATATCTTCTCCCTAAGCAAATTGCCAACCACGGCATTAGCGAAGAGAATATTACCTTCCCAGATGAATCACTCGATACCATTATCCGCCATCATACCCGCGAAGCCGGTGTACGTAGTTTAGAGCGACGTTTGGCAGATGTTTGTCGTGGCGTTGCCGTTGAAGTTGCCGAAGGTTTAGACAAAGAAGATTCAAAAAAAGTGCACGTTGATATTGATGCAAACGCACTCGATACCTACTTGGGTCCAGAACGTTTTAGCTATGAGGTCGCCCAGCGCACATCCCAACCTGGGGTTGCGACGGGACTCGCTTGGACCGCCGCCGGAGGTGATATTCTGTTCATCGAAGCGACGAAAATGTTTGGAAAGGGCGAGCTTAAACTCACCGGTCAGCTTGGCGATGTCATGAAAGAATCCGTCATCGCGGCCTTGAGCTATATCAAGTCTCATATCGACGAGTTTGCGATTACCAAAGAGACCTTTCTAACCAACGATATCCACCTTCATGTTCCGGCCGGCGCCATCCCAAAAGATGGTCCCTCGGCCGGGATCACGATGTTCATCGCCTTATTGAGTCTTCTGACCGGCGTACGGGTTCGAAGTGATGTGGCCATGTCCGGTGAAATCACCCTTCGTGGTAACGTTCTCCCCGTTGGCGGTGTCAAAGAGAAAGTACTCGCCGCACATCGTTCAGGCATTAAGCGCATTATCTTGCCAGCACGCGTTAAAAAAGATCTTTTGGATATTAAGCAGGAAGTCAAAGACGAGTTAGAATTCTTTTTCGTCGAGCATGTTTCTGAAATCCCTGCTTTGGTTTTAGAGGAACCAGAACTCATTAAAGCCCAAAACAAGCCTGTGGAGACCAACGTCTAGATTCAACATAAATCTAGGAGTATTATTTGGGCAGGACATAGGTTTCTGCCCACTTTCCCCGAACAAGAAGGTAATATTTATTCTCCCAAATTCGCTTTAATTCGTGGCGAGTATTTTCGATGCACTTCTTTTTTTCTTCACTCACATAACAAAATAAATCATCTGTTGTTTGAAGATCAATGACCTTTTTACCAAACCATTGATAAGGGTGCTCATCCTTTTCGATATAGAATCCACCTTGGCTTTGGTAGAGGCGAAATCCCTTTTCTTTAGAAAGCTGATAGTCGCGGGTCGTATTATCTTTTATTTCGAAGGTCGCTTTCGTTTTTCCGCTTTTTGCCCCCTTCATTGTTAATACTCTTTTCTTTCGAGAATATATCGCAACCCACCGCCTAGAAAAGGCAAATTTATCGCCTTGTTGTTTTTCTCCGTTAAACCAAAGTTCGTCATTTTTGACCTCCCATCCCCATTTTCCCCATGGCCCGTCATTGATAAAATGTCGACGATTAAAGGAAATAAGACTTCCATCGGCGTTAAAGATATAGGTCTTGCGGTCGAGTTCCAAGATGACCTTTTCATGTTGAACACGCATTCCCACCATGATGCTGCCAAAGGATCCCCCAGTAAATATACGATTAAAGAAGGGACGACATTTCGGATCGAAATAAACATTTTGATTGTACAAAAGCTCATCGATGGCGCCCGACTTTGGATCACCTGATGGTTCTGTCTTGGGCTTGTCCGGGCAAGGGAAGGTGGGGAGATCTTTGAAGAGTAAAAGATGATGTTCTTCACCATTGAAAATTTCTACACGATCTTTCCCAGTGAATACCCAAAGATATTTTCCCGCAAAAATATGGGGTTGGCCGATCCCTATCCGCTGTTTAAAGGTGAGATACTCGGAGGTATTATTATCGTGTACTGTGCTGCATCCAAAAATCATTAGACAAAACAGAATGATGAAGGGTTTACTAATTTTCGATATTTTGATAGTTTTGGTTCTCAAATTATTTTTCCAATGGAGAGGCAGAACGTTGATCAAAACATCAAAATATCAAAATATCAATACTATTTTTTGTCCTAATTATGAGCTGGTCTTGTAGCGAGAACGAGAATAGCACTATCCAAAAATCGCTTGTATTCGATAGCTTCAACGTCGACCAACTGCGTGGACACTTCGCTTACATAGAAAGTGAAATCTCCGATACGATTGTGGAGTAAGAGTATGTAAGCGTAGGATTGGTTAGTCGATCGACGGCGAGAATAAGACAAAAAAACTGTCCAGTACTTTTTAATGCAGGTGATTTTGCGAATGTTGGAAGTGGCACTTTGACTTCATCCACAAGGTTCACCACCGCTTTACATGTCGTCAACAACGAAAAAAGCGAAGACACGATTCAAGTTCTTTTTGGGACAGATCATGAGTCGACACAATCTGGCGATTATGTGAAGGATGACGTGGAAATGTCGTTGGATTTTGACCCCGATTATCGCTCTTCAATAGAAGAAGAGGAACCCTTTTTGGCGATGCGCCTTTTTCAGCTTGGATTGACTAAATGGCGGAAAAGTCGAACGCTTATGCAACAGAAATACGCCTGAATTTAAGAAATTGGAAATTTGGCTACGATGATGTTGAGGGAGGAAGTAAATTTAGAGGTCAAGGATTCGCCGATCTCAATGGCACAAATATTTTTGGTGAAGACATTGTTGTATTGAAAGCTATAGGAACGGTCGCAGCAGACGAAATTGGAATGGCGGCGGTGTATTTTGGACATATTGATGCGTTGGTCCCTTCTGGTTTTTTCTTGATCGACAAACCGGGGGTTTTCTTTGATTATTTTCCTGTCGGCGAGTGGAAGGGGCTTGATACTCACACCCCGTTGTGGATGGAGCACGCAAATAGCTGGCCAGGAGCAAAAGGTGAAGAAATTCCAATCGTTCGACTGATCTCACGGCCAGGATTTGTCGAACAGGGGATAAGTGAGCGACAGATACCCAATGATTGTGGGGGTAAACACACGATACGTGGCCTCGTTCCCACTTCTCTTGATGGAATTGGCGGATCAAGCGGGGGAAACATTCTCGCCCCAAATATCCACCAACAACTTGCTGATAATACCGGAAATTTTACGCGTCCTGATATGCTTACGATTGGTGTCCTTCATGGTTCTCGTCATTCTCCTAATTTTAGCGAAGAAATTTGGGAGAAAGCTGGTCCTGCATCTGTCGATAGAGATAA
>JALSKP010000167.1 GCA_026988815.1 Myxococcales bacterium
TCTGGAGATTCGGGGCCCAGACGCGCTTCAGCGTACGCCCGACGAGGTCTTATCGGACCAGGTCGCAGTTATATCGGTGTGGTATGAAATTTCTGGAAACCGGCTTTTCGGAATTGGCGCAAATCCGGGCGTTTTCCGCGGTAGTGTAACGCCGGTTTTATTCGATGAAAGAGGGGAACAAGAAGGGTTAGGTTGGCAGGGCGAATTTCGTGTGCTCCCCACAAAACAAATGGTTTACATTAAATATCTTCCTGGCTTTACCAAGGGTTTGGAAAAATATGGAATCTCCAACATCGAGTTTGAAATTCGGAAGAAAATTTTGGAGTTTACGAATCGAGATTACTCAGAAGTAAATGTTGAATTTGTGAATGAGGTTCCCTTAAATTTTATCGATTATGCGACCATTGAAGTAGGGGGGCCTGACCCGACTGGTGGAAATAAATTCGGTTATGACAATACCTGCAACGTGACTGAGCAAAAGTGCAAGGATACCGATAATCTCTTTCTCGGCGATTATCTGGGTGGCGTAAATCAGAATAGTGCCTCCGAATATGATACCCCATTTGGCGGCGTTTTTATCGAGAGTTTTGATTACTTTAGTCCAACCCTGACGCCTGAAAACGAAGATGCATCGCAAGATTTTGACCGAATTTTGGGTCCATTTATGCCAGCCTTGGGCGGTAAACCTGTGCTTGGAACCGAATATCCACTTGGTGATCGAGACCAGGAAATCAATACGGCAATTGGACTTGTGAGCGCAGTTATTGCCAATACGGTGACGCACGAAGTTGGCCACTCCTTAGGGTTGGCCTTCTTCCCCCAAGATAGAATCCGGCCGGGAGAGCAATTTCATAATCGTATTCCTTGCGACTGGTGTATTATGGACTCTGGTTCGCAGCGTCCCTTTGAGGAACGTGGCGAAATTGTAGATGGGATTCCCGTTTTTAAGGACCGCAATCTAAACTACCTAAAAGACATTTTACCGATTCCCACAGGGCTGTAGATTGATTACAAAACGCAACTATTTTTACGGGCTATTATGCGCGATCGTTTTCGTCTCCAGTTGTGCGTCGGGTAGCGACCAGGACGGTGAAGGTCGCACGGTCCAAAACCTTCGTGTGATCTTCGATCAGCACTTGATTGTGAAGAGCTCCGTCATTGAGTTTGAGATGGAGGGCACGGCTTCCAAAGAGGCCAATTATGCAAAAATTCGTTTTGTCGGTTCCGCGGGTAACGACGTTTTCGTCGACTTCGAGAACCGGGTTATTGTGGACCGAAGAGGAACCAAAGGAAATTTGGTTTGCCGTGTGAGAGTGGTTGATGGGCTTTGGGAGGTAATGCTGCCTACCCAGCGGCGGACCTTTACCGGCCGAATCGAAATTACTTTAGTGGATGATTTGGGCGTATTTGCGTCTGGGGAAATTTCATCGGAACGGATCGTGTTTGAGCCTAATCCAAAACCAGAAGTTGAAAGTTTTAATTTGAGTTCAGGTGTTTATCCTAATGAAAAAGTTAAAGTAAAAGGAAAGAATATATTGAGGGAGAGCGAAGGGAAAACGTGGGCAATTGTGGACTCTGGGCAAGTTGTTTACGAAGATAACTCCTCTCTGCCCATCGCTAACTCTCGTTATCCGCTCGCCTGGAAAGGAGAGGGAGAAGGATATTTCGTAATCCATCCTAATCTATTTGGTGTCAGAACGGGACGCTTTACGGGCGAGATTCGATTTGAAAATGAACTCAATTCTGGAGAAATATTTCTCGGGAATTCACAAAGTTTGAGTACCGATCTTCGTCCTCCAGAAGCCTTGGGTATTTCTCCACAATCGGGCTCACGAGGTCAGAAAATATTGCTCGAAGGGCGAGGTTTTCTCGTTCCAGATCCAAAACTGGATATCGGAACTTACCTTATTTTCGAGGGAACTTTGACCCCCGACGACGCTAGAATTGCTCCCATTGTTGTGGAAGGGCCATCGGCCTTTATACGTAGTCCTTTTCGAGTGATTGATGAAAGTGAACTTGAACAAGAGGTTTGGTACGATGTCGAAGCGGATAAGCAATCGCTTTCCGGTTTGGGTGCGCTTCCAGGGCGTTTTAACGGCACTGTTCAACCCGTTATTTTTCACGGCGGAAACGAGCAATTTGGAAAGAAAGCAAGCTTTCGTTTTACGATTCTTCCCTCAAAGCAAGTTGTTTACGTGAAATACTTACCCGGTTTTTCCAAAGCACTCGATCTTTATGGTCTCAAGGTGGTCGAGGTGGAAGTGAAAGAGCGCATTCGGACCGTGCTCACAAGAGATTACGAGGATGTTAATGTTGAGTTTAGAGAAGAGCCGCCACTGGATTTTATTGATTTTACGACGATCGAAATCGGAGGAACGGACCCAAGTGGTCTTTTGAACTTCGGATACGATAACTCGTTTAACGACGGTGGAAAGGATGTCAATAACCTCTATCTTTCCGATTATTTGGGAGGCGTGAACCGGCATTCTGAAGATGCAGGATACCTCCCTTATGGTGGTGTTTTTATCGAATCTTTTAGTGCTTTCAGTCCGCGTTTGTTTCCTGATAATTTTGGGACCTCAGCCGAATTCGATAGGATGATGAGTCCCTTTATGCTCGGACTGAATGGCCGAAAAATAAGCGCAGACGAATGGCCTCAGGGTCCCCGAGATGCGGCCATTCGAAACGCGATTGATATGATCGGTAGTTTGACGGGACATACGGCCTCCCACGAGATTGGACACGCGTTGGGCTTGGCCCATTTCCCATCTGGAATCCCTGGCGCTGAAGAACGCTTTCACAATGATCCGCCCGGTGATAGTTGGATAATGGATGCAGGTGCAGATCGTCCTTTCGACGAAAGAGCTGAGATTAACGGGCGAGGCCCCGCAGCATTCAATCAAGATAATCTAGAGTATTTACAACGCGTTCTCCCTAAACGATAAAGTATAACATGAAATTAATAATAGTGGTGGTTTTCTCTCTTTCTCTTTTCCATTGTGAAAAGAGCGTCACGCCCCTGGCATCTGATCTGCCCGAAAAAACGCAAAAAGAAGAGCAGACCAACGCGCCTTTAGAGATGAAAGGGTGGAAAAAACTCCCCCATCCCGGCCGTCCTTTGGCGCCGCCTCTTCTTCTTCAAAAACTCAAGTCGGCGGTCGAGTCCAAAACTGCCGAAAAGAAAGCGTTTCGTACGAAGCATAAAGAAAAAGGGTTGCCTTTGTTCACCAATCGTTTGGTGTTTGAGTCCAGCCCCTACCTTCAGCAGCACGCTCACAACCCAGTTAACTGGTATAGTTGGGGGGATGAAGCGTTTGATGTGGCCGCGCTAACGGGAAAGCCAGTTTTTTTGTCCATTGGATATTCGACCTGTCATTGGTGCCATGTGATGGAGGAAGAGTCCTTTGAGGATCTTGAAATCGCGAAGTATCTCAACGAGAACTACATTGCGATAAAAGTCGATAGGGAAGAACGACCCGATATTGACGATATTTATATGAAAGCGGTTACCATTTTTTCAGGACGAGGAGGCTGGCCAATGTCGGTTTGGTTGACCGAGGAACGTACACCTTATGATGGCGGAACCTATTTCCCGGCCAGGACCGGCGATAGGGGATCAAGGATTGGATATCTTGAATTATTGAAGAAAAACAAGAAGGCTTATTCTGATCCAGAAACCCTCATCAAGGCTCAAAATACGACTGCGAAAATGGCCCGCGGCGCAAACCTGGGAGGCAAGAATAGCAAGCGTTTAAAGAAACCTAACGCTCCCTTGCGTTCGGCAATGCGTTATTTTGAGCGCTCATTTGATGCGCTTAATGGCGGTTGGGGGAGGACGAAATTCCCCATGCCCTCACGTCTACGTTTTCTCATGCGCTATTATAGAAGATC
>JALSKP010000168.1 GCA_026988815.1 Myxococcales bacterium
CGAGGACGAGAATCTTCGTCGAGCGTCGCTTGGCTATGAAGTGCGTTAAGGGTCTGGACTTCAAGTTCTCGAAAATGGCCTTCATCGGAGGCGATGATTTCTTCTGGTGAGGAAGAGGTTAGCGTTTCAATTTCACGATCAAGATCAAAGCATGCATATCCTCGATAGGCCAGCGCGTCGCTTATCGACGTCTTTCCGCTACACCGATGCCCGACAAGGAGAATGGTATACATATTTACTTTCCTTTGGTCGATGCTAAGCCGTGACCGGGAATAACAATTTTTTTAATGTAGGTTTGGAAGTCAAAGCTTGGAGAGTGTTCGGGAACATGACACTGCATACATGCATCGACCGTTGGCTTCGCGTTGATATTCATCGTACCATCTGAACTTACAGGCAGGAGGATATGTTGTGATGCGGGTCCATGACAGTTTTCACACCCGACATTTGTGAGAGATTTTTTGATATGGCGACTTAGATTTTTTTCGGGGTGGGTGCCGGAGGCGAGCAGGATATCGGCATCGTATGTGAATTTACCAAGAACACTTCCGCCCGGTTTTTCATACCCTACGCTATGACATCCAACGCACTTGTGATCGAAGTCTTTGTCGCGCTTTTCCAGGGTTGCAAAGGCGTTCGAATGACGCGTGGTTTTCCAAGCGATAGTTTCTTGAACATGACAGGTCGCGCATTGCTGACTTCCGACATATTCGGCTTCACCTTGTTTAACCGGCGTGACTTTTCTTTCGACCTTGGCGCTCAATTCTTTGAGGGACTTGTTGTATTGTTTTCGTTTGGCTTCGAAGGTTGGATCATTGCGAAGCTCGGGTTCCATTGGAAGTGAACGCCATATAAAACTTGGATTTGTTTTCGAAATTTCTACCCTTGCATTCTTAATTCTTTGGGCTTCTTTTTCTAATCCATCTTTTTTCTTTCGAATGTTTTTAAGGAATTCGCTTTCCTTTACTCCTTTTTCGATTAGGCCAGAAATTTGTTTTTCCACACGCGAGATTTGTTTATTTATTTTTTCAAGTTCGGATTTGCTCGCTTGATTTGCGTTCTTAAACCCGCCTTCTTTTTTGGCGTTATAGATTTTTAGAACGCCGACGTAGCGACCTTGATCGTAGGATTCAAGTGTCCACGCACCTTTGACCAAATCCGTTTGGTCGGTTTCACGAGGAATACCTACGACCACAAAGTCGAAGCCCTCGGCATACTTTCTCGCGAAGAGTTCATCACCATTGGCGAGGAGTACTTTGATATCTGTGTTTACTATGTTTTTGAGTTCTTCGGCAGGGTTGGGCTCGGAAATTTTGATCTTTTCCACATCTTTGAAATGCTTAGGGTCGATAATAGACACAAATCCCACTTTATCCTCGCCGAGCTCAAGCGTCGCGCTTCCCTCTATTTTTGTGTCGCCGATCTGAAGATTGGAGGCGATAACCTGTACGCCAGAACGCTTAGCGGCGCTAAGGTAGAAGGGCGCACCTAAGGCAAAATCTTTTGGACCAGGAACAGTGATTTTAATCTGTAACTTTTTAAGAGATTCGCTGATCAGACGAACACGTTCTTCTTCGGCTGGACGGTTCTCCTCACTGACCGTGTTTTCAAAAAAGAGATCGCCAACATGAACGGCAAGGCGATGAGGATGGAAGGATTGCGTGTCCTCATAAAAGGCGACGAGACGATCGATACCTCCGAGCTTAATATCAAGCGTACACCCACAAGGTTCGGTGTAGCCCTTGAGTCCTGACATAAAATAAATCGCGGGAGCGGGTGGACCGAAGTCTTTGGGCGAGTGGGGTGCATCGATCTGATTGCCCTTTTCTTTAACGGATGTATCGGGCTTTTTCTCATCGACCACAGGTCGGTCTGGAATGCTTTTGTCGCAGGAAGCGGCGGAAAACAGAACAATTAATGCTATTAATAGGGGGAATTTCATTGTCTTAAGATCCTTTCAATATTTTCGTTTTCCCATCGTATCGCTTCCTCGTACATCGGATATTCTTTCTCTTTTCTTCGAAATTCCGGTGGGTGTAAGGACCGTCGTTCTTGCGATTCATCGGGGGGGAACAATCCATGTAACAGCTCATGGTAGACAACATATTCCACAAAAAAATCAGGGACCCAATCTTCGTCTAACGCGGGATGGATACGGATCAAACGCTGAGAAAAATCGAAACTCCCAAAACGAATCGATCGTTTTCCGCTTCCTTTTCTCCCCCAAGACACCCGTATATCCTCTAGGGATTCATCGCCTAAAAGATCAAGCATGTTTTTTCGGAAAACATCAAGATCGTAGACATTTCCGACAGGATTGAGTTCCATTTTGTAGGGTTGATTCCGGATAGAATCATTGTTGGCGGCGATGAATGTATTAATGCCTTTTCGACCATCGGGACAATCGTTGACGAACCCCACGAGGGCTTCAAAAACACTATCCTCGCACCCAACGAACATATGGTGGATTCTAATCTGGTGGCGATTTCTTGTTTTCTTTGCGCTCACCATCCGTCGACGATTGTCGGTAACCACAAGATCGACCGTTCCCAAGGTGAGTTCCAAAGCACGTTGCAGACCACGCGCTGCACCCGAATCAATATCATCGGACAAACTTCGTGGGACGAAGGAGAGGGAACCTTTGGTTCTTTTGGAAAAAAGATCGAGCAAACTAAACATGGTTTTCCTTAGCATTTTCGGACTTGGGAAGAAACATTATTTTGCATTTAATAACGCTAAAGCGCGGACTTCAATGAACCTGATAGTAAGCAAAACTACCTTTCTATTTGTCCTACTTTCCCATAGGTTCGCTTCATGAGCTCCTTTGATTTTAAAAAAGAAAGCGTAGCGAGACTGGTTGCAGATCTGTTGTTGCCACTTCCCTTTATGAAACCACTTGTCGACGATGGATGGTCCTTGCCGATGGCTAAAAAGGGATGGGAGCTCCATTCCAAAACCTGGCGAGACCTCGAATGCGTCCGTGAGCAGATTGAGGGCACCGAGGATAGAAGGCCCGTGCGGGAGGTTTGCCACGTTTGGCCAGCTTTGCCAGGGGCCGGAGTGAGTCCAGTGCTTTTTGGAATACTATGTGGCGTCGAAAAACAGGATATCAAGGCAAGTCGCCGCGGTACCCACTTCGCTAACTATTTCGCGGAGAAAGCAAAACCTTATGGGGTGTCGCTCGTAGAGTCTCCAGATTACTCAAGTTACGATCGTCTGATCGTGAGTGGAAGCGAGGAGACTCTAGCTCATTTTTCAGCACTCAATGCGAATCTCATCGGTTTTGGTCATCGGGAGAGTATCGCTATCGTTGATGCGTCTTTTCGCAATTTTTTAGGTCTGGTGCAAGACATCTCGCAATGGCGACAACAGGGATGTTTTTCTGTTCGTGCTATTTTTTTCGTGGGCCAGGGCGTTGAAGAATTTATGGTGAGGTTGGCCGCAGCGTTAAGCCGTCCCTATAACGCGCCGATCTATTCTGAAAGTGAGCTCGTGACTCGCCTGCAAAAAAGAGCGCTTTTAGAGATGACATCGCGCATCATCGTCGATCCCGAAAAAGCGACTGAAAACATTGCTTGGGTACACGCATGCCAAGGGGCATGGGGCGGAGCGAGTCCCGCTCCTGGATGCGTGGATGTTTTGCACGTCCAAGATGTAGAGTCGCTTCTTTCCATGATCGCAATACCAGCGCATCAACGCCAAGGTGTGGCGTTGGGTTTTCAAGACAAAATGCTTGGAAAAAAACTTATCGAGAGTGGATTTACTTTGATAAGTCAGGTGGGGGAGATGCAATCTCCGCCCCTTTCTTGGCAACACGATGGACGCTCCAATGTGGAGATGTTCTTTGCCAAGAAGTAGTAGGTAAGTTTACTGACGTGGTTT
>JALSKP010000169.1 GCA_026988815.1 Myxococcales bacterium
GGCCCTACAATTTCGGTCCACAATCCCGTCACAATCATTATCGATACCATCGCCACATATTTCCTCTGGAAGGGTACACACTTCGCCATTGCCGACACAGACTTGGGTTCCACGGGCGAGGCCGCCTCCCGGACAGGCCACGTAACATGCGCTTCGGTTGTTACTCAACCCATCACAATTGGAATCGGCGCCGTTACAAAACTCCACATCACGATGGTCACAGGCGCCGTAGGCACCCGCTTCGCAAAGCTGGTAGGCGCCTTGAGGACAACCCCCGTTACATCGCTGTATGAGAACAAAACCGTCGCCGTCCTCATCTGTCAATCCATCACAATCATTGTCCAACCCATCACAATTTTCTGAGCTCGGGCTTTCATTTTGGTTGCATGCCAAAACACCATTCATACACACTGAGGTTCCTGCATCGCACACCCCTTCCAGATTTGTTGAACAATATTGCCCCTCTTCGGGGAAACTTTCATCGATTCTGGAGTCGCAGTCATTATCTATACCATCACAGATTTCTTGGGGAGGATTGAGAGGCTGGCAATCACCAGCCCGTCCGTTCGAACAGACTTGTTCACCCTTTCCGCAAGCCGTCATGCATTCTTGGCCAAACGCATCCACAATTCCGTCGCAATCATTATCAAGGTTATCGCACACTTCCGCGGAGGGCATTTTCACCGACTGGCAAGGAAGGTTGCCGTTATTGCACACAATAGAGCCGCTGGCACATTCTCCGAGGCGCCCCGTTGGACACGCTCCGCCGACGCCTTCGGTGAGGTCATCCACGTCGCCATTGCAATCGTTATCAATATTGTCGCAAAGCTCTTCGCTGGGTAAGGTAGCGCCTTGGCATTCACTCCACAATCCATTCACACAGGTCTGAGTACCTTCTTTACACGCGCCAATATCGGTTCCACAGTCTGCCGTCTCACCGCTAGAACACGGACACCCTTCATTTAAGTTCGCGTCACAATTGTTATCAAAGGTATCGCCGCATATTTCCTCAATGGGCGTAATTTCGCCCTGGCAATCTCCCCATTGACCGTTCAAACAGGAACGCATTCCTTTTTGGCAGGTGCCGGTATCACTTCCGCACACCTCTTGCGCGCCTTCCAAGCAATCACAATCAGGTTTTGTCTCGCCGTTGCAATCGTTATCTAAACCGTTACAGGTTTCTTTTGCGCCCGGGAAAATCGAGTTATTACTATCGTCGCAATCACGCTCTTTGTTGCCGCATCCCTCTCCGTGAAAAAAGCCATCGTTGTCCTTATCTTCGCAAAGGCCAAGATCGGATCCGCTATCGCCGCTGTCTATTCCTGTTGAAATATCTTCACCTCCCACGTCCCTTCTGGCTTTTTGAGTACAGCTCCCTTGCACGCAGATTTGGTTTTTTATTGAGCAATCTGAGTTCTCGCGGCATTCAGACGGGCGCGCGCCAGGATCAAAAGTACACGCATTGAGGAACAGAAAACTGAATAAGTAAAAACGATTCATACAACTCCTTTTCGCTTTACCAAAAGCACGCTTTTGTGCATGCTCCAAATTCTTAGCGATCGCGTTTGATCGGAAGGGTACTATATAAGTCAAGCATTTGCATCAAATGGATTCGCGAAAATGTTAAATGATTTCGTCTCGAAAAATCTCGCCTTTTTACAAAATGCGATTGCAGAAATTGAAGTGGAAAGCCGACGATGGCAAGAGAACCACGATCCGCGAAAAATCGCTTGGAAAATTCTCACCATCACAATCCTTGCAGGAGTCATCCTCTCCCTTCTGGAATACCATGGCTCGTCGGGAGGGTATAAAATCCTCAGATGGCCATTGGGTCTTTTCATGGACGACGCTGACGCCTTTCTAAAATCCATTTTTAGAAAAGGCGATCGCGCAGAATTATACCGACTTATCTATTGGTCGCTCTCTTGTTTTACGGGATATTTTTTACTCCCGCTCTTTTTTATTAAAGTCATATGGAAAGAGAAGGTTTCCGATTTTGGGATTCGCTTCCAAGGCATTTTAGAACACGCCTGGGTTTACGTCACGATGTACATCGTCGTCATGCCCTTCGTCATCATGGTCGCTTTGACCGATTCTTTCCGAAAAACCTACCCTTTTTACGAAAATGCTGGCTTGAGTATTTATGACTTTTTGGGTTGGGAAATGGTCTACGCCTTGCAGTTTTTCTCCTTGGAATTTTTCTTTCGAGGCTTTTTGATCAACGGCACGCGAGAACGCTTTGGCTACTACGCCATCATGTTCTCTGTTGTCCCCTATTGCATGATACATTTTGGCAAACCTTTGCCAGAAACGATCGGTGCTATTATCGCCGGACTAGCCTTAGGCAGTCTAGCGATTTTCACGCGATCGGTGCTCCTCGGTTTTGCGATTCATGTTTCGGTGGCGCTTTCCATGGATACAATTTGCATCTTCCTCACCAAAGTAGATACCTACGCTGGCGTTCTCCGCTGAGAAAGTTTGGTAAACGCACTTACAAACCTGAGGCCCGATGAAGGTTGACCCTCTCTACAGCAGAACTGCACAAATGACCCTAGCACCCCAAGAGTACTTCCACGGAAGTGCTAACGCACATCCTCAGGGCGCCCTCTCCCAGCGGTAGAGGGGACTTCTCTTCACTCCAAAGAAGAAACCTCTTTTCATTCAACCCGCCGAAAATGATCACACTATGTTCTAGCAGACTCAATCGAGCTCAGGACTCTCGCCAAGAATACGATCGAGGACGTCCTGAAGAACGTCGTAATTGGCGTATTGAATCTCAATACAGCCCTTCCCTTTGCGGTCTTTTAAAAGCACTTTCGTACCCAATACACGTTGTAGTTCTTCTGCGATATTTCTCGTTTGAACGTCGTCTCGAAATTTACTTTTTGATTTTTTAAAGGTTTTTTTCTCGCCATCTTTAGACTCCCGCGCAAGCTCTTCGGCCTCTCGGACAGTATATCCATGCTTGACGATAAGTTCGGCAAGTTCCTCGGACTCCGCCTTCGAAAAACCAATTAAGGAGCGGGCGTGGCCCGCACTTAACTGTCCACTGATCACATATTTTTGCACCGCCTCAGGAAGTTGAAGGAGACGCATTGTATTGGCAACTCCGCTGCGCGACTTCCCTACGGTCTCGGCGAGTTCGTTCTGGGTGAACCCGAATTCGTCGACAAGACGGCGGTAGGCCGAGGCTTCTTCTAAGGGATTGAGATCTTCGCGTTGAATATTCTCAACCAAAGCAATGGCAAAAGCGTCCTTATCGGAGAGTTTGCGAACAACAACGGGCACCTCATTAAGACCGGCAATCTTGCACGCTCGCCAGCGTCTTTCACCGGCTATAATTTCAAATTCAGAGCCTACTTGACGAACGACGATAGGTTGAATGAGGCCCGTACCTTTGATGCTTGTTGCAAGTTCGGTGAGCGTTTCCTGGTCAAAATGACGGCGAGGTTGGGTGGAAGAGGCAACAATGGAAGTCAAGGAGAGGGTGCGAATCCCTTCGTCGTTATTTTCGTCGACGCCACCTTCGGTCGAAACTTTTTTCGTTGGAATGAGTGAACTCAAACCGCGTCCGAGTGCTTTTTTCTTTTGTGTCATTGTTAGGCCCGCGCTCTATTTTGTTTTTCGGAAAGGGTTAACCAATCCGCGTTTCTTTCGATAAGTTCGTCTGCAAGTTTACGATATGTTTTGGCGCCCGGAGAGCGCGGCTCGTAACTAATAATGGGTTTTCCGTGCGAAGGCGCTTCGCTCAATTTTACGTTTCTTGGAATCACGGTTTCAAAAACCACGTCTTCAAAATGAGCACGAACTTCATCGGACACCTGACCAGAAAGATTGGTTCGACGATCATACATCGTCAAAACAATGCCC
>JALSKP010000170.1 GCA_026988815.1 Myxococcales bacterium
GTTATAACCGGACAAAATTGCGGTGCCTCAAACATAAATCCCCACTAAATATGATCGCCAATCAGACGGGTGACAACACCAGAGGGAGAGGGAGTTTCTCTTCCGAACAACAAT
Source organism: Myxococcales bacterium (assembly GCA_026988815.1). Taxonomy (GTDB): domain Bacteria; phylum Myxococcota_A; class Bradymonadia; order Bradymonadales; family Bradymonadaceae; genus CALJNB01. The sequence goes on from JALSKP010000170.1 coordinate 115, forward strand.
CCCCTCGAATACCACAAGGACACAATGAATGGTCATACTAGAATCCCACCCTTTTTGATCACACGACGTTCTCTCTCATAGGTTTTGACCAAGGCTTTATAGTCTGGTTTTTTCTGAAGCGGTTTGTTAATCGTGTTGAGTTTCCCTTTATTCCCCATTGGAGATGGGGCTTGTGTCTTTGGAATCGGCTCTTCTTTGGGCGTAGGCTCGCCGAAAAGCGGGTCGCACGACATAAATATGAGTAGATAAGAACAAAAAAATAGTCGCATGGGCTGTCCGGAAGAATTGAATCTAGTTAAACGGGGAGCGCGATAAAAAGATTTATTCCTCTATATTTTTATCAGAATTCGGATTTCTTTATTCGTTTTGGCCGGGGTGGAATTCGCTCTTTTCGTTCTTAGAGAAACGACCTGCATCACGGTCAAATATAGGCTCTTGGGTCTCCCACGGCCATCCTCCAAACTGCGTTTGTAGATAGCGTTGAGAGACCTTTTGCAGATCTTTTCTGGTGGCAGCGATAAAGGGACCGTGTTGTACATAAGGTTCGTTGATCGCTTTACCTTGGAGAAAGATAAGGTGAGCACTTTTGGTGGAGGTGTTTTCAACCTCTACTTCTTCCGCGGGGTCCAACTCAACACCATCCATGAATTTAATATTTTGGGTGTGAATTCGGATCGTATCGCCTTCGAAAAAGAAGAGGCTGCGATTTACCACGTATTTTGATTTTGGAATGGTTAATCTCTCGCCGGGTTCGATCTTTATCTTCCAGATCTGAACATCGTTTTGAGGTGATGCCGCCCAGGATTCCGGTGGCGGTGGTAGAGCCACCATGTTGCCAAATGAACCTGCGATGATCGTGACCTCAAGTCCTTTGTCTTGGTAAACTGGAATATCTTCTTTCCAAAACATTTTATAATGAGGTGAAACACCGCGGCTTTTGTCGGGAAGATTTAGCCAAATCTGAAAGAGTTGAAAGGGATTTTCATCTGGGTTGAGGAGCGGAAACATTTCAGAATGGAGGACACCTTTTCCCGCTGTCATCCACTGCGCGTCCCCCTCACCAAAGCGGCCTTGTGAGCCAAGAGAATCAGCGTGGTCGACAAAACCTTCGGTCACAATCGTAATCGTCTCGAATCCAGAATGGGGGTGGGCGGGAAATCCAGGTACGCGCTTCCCGTGGTACATGCTCCACCCCTCTTTGTTAGAAAAATCTTGTCCGAGCTGTCGTCCTGCCAACCCCTCCTTAGGTCCCAAGGCATCGTTTGCTCCGGGAAAAGCATCGGGATGAAAAGCGCAGAATACAAAGGGATCTTGGGTTCGCCACTGTTGGCCAAGGGAAATTAGATTTCGAATGGGATTTTTTTTCATAGTAGTCTTTTTTTTTTGATGTGTTTTTGCATGTGATCATACCAAGTAGGGGGAGCGTTAGCACTGTCACTGCGGCGCCCTCTGCGATCGAGTTTGCTTTTTTTGTGATCCATGAGAACTCCTTTTCTCGATGCTTTTTGATCTTAGCGAGAAGAACGCGCTTTTCTAGGGCGCTACCGAGAAAACAAAATTCTCGATGGTGGAATAATCATAATTCCGGTATTTCTACGGCCGTCTCATTATTGGTAGAATTATGGGTCATCGCAGTATATTTAATAAACTCATTTCGGTTTTAGAAAAAGAAGAGAGGAATGTGGAGGCGTGGGTAGAGCTCGCCGAGCTCCAGGAGGAGCTTGAAGGAAGGAGCGTTGGCTTTCACGAGCTGGCGACGGAAACCACATTCAGCCTACCCTCTTTTGTATGGTTAAAAGTCCTCGACCTTGAGCCCCTTCACATCCAGGCTTTAGAAAAGGTCGTTGAGTTCTATTTTGAGATTGCTGATGATATGGAAGAGGGGCTTGCTTATCTACAATCTCTAGAGGAGATTGCGCCGAAGAACCTGGTTGCAAAGATGTATCGTCTTCTTTTTTGGGCCTATTCCGACGAAGCTGATGAAGAAAAAGCGCAAATCCTATTGGGTGAGATTCTGGATGCCGATCTTGGATTTGCCTATACCTACGGTCTTTTCGATTATTTTGAGGAGCTTGGTTTTTTGAACGATCGAAAAGCAGCGCTCATCGCTTTTGCCCAAAGCAAGCAAGGAGGGTACGCATCGACCTTGGTCGAGCGTTTAGAGGAAGAGGCCTAGGGCCATATATCGTAGGGGAGTTTACTTATAATTCGAATTTCGCCTTTTTCAGGATGGGTGAAGAAAAGCTTCCATGCGTGCAAGGCGTGGCGTTGGAAAAGCAGAGTAGGGTCGATGTTGGGTTCCTTTAAGGGCGCCGCGTTTCTTGCGTCAATGGTATCCAAATAGTAGCGTTCATTCCTGCCGTAAAGCTTATCGCCAGCGATTGGTGTATGCGCCATCGCCAGGTGAACGCGAATTTGGTGCTGCCGGCCCGTCTCGATTTCTACTTCAAGATCTTTGCATTTCACATCTTTGATCAAGCGCGAGGCGAGAACCTTAACGTGCGTTTTGGCGTGAAGGGAACCCTTTCCCATCATGATTCCACTGAGGCTTTCCTTTTTTAATCCTAAGGGAATGTCGATGGATTGCAGATCCCCGATTGGCCACCGCTCATTTTCGTCCCTTACGATAGCGCGATAGGTTTTTTGCGGGTGATGATGTTCAAAGATCTTGCCTAGTTTGGAAATCCAAGCCTTGTTCTTTCCACACAACACGATGCCAGATGTTTCTCGATCAATGCGATGCACTGGGCCGGCGTCGGCGTATCCATGGCGCTCTAAATACGCAACGATTGTATTGAGTCTTACCTTTCCTGCTTCGTGAACGAGCATACCAGGAGGCTTACTTAGGGCGATGATCTCCTCGTCTTCAAAACAGATACTGACCTCCTCGTCGATGAGGTTTTCTGGAGGAAGGTGCTCGCGTAAGAGAATTTTATCTTGGTAGATGAGTTTAGTACTTGCTTTGATTTTTTTGGGTGGATTGTTAGCGCGCTGTAGGGTGAGGTCGCCAAACTTAACAATCTCCGCAGCTCTTGTTCGAGATAGGCGGGGCAGGCGAGCGACGAGAAAAAGATCTAAACGCCACCCATCAAAATTTTGATCGACTTCAAAGATTCGTTCTCGAATATTGTTTGATTGTTGCATCGTTGGCCTCAATTTCTAAATTTACACACATTCTATCTTTTCGGAATGGTATTTCTAAAGCGCTTGGGTAGGGTGGACGGGTTTGGTTAGCAAAGTTTTGAAGTCAGGATTGAAATATGGAAATCGAAAGAAAAGGATTACGCGTTGGTGGAGTTCCAGAAAATGTAAATATTGCGTGGTATGAAGCGCTAAAGGATGATGCTGGGACCTATAGTTGGCGAGATTGTCCGGGCGGGACGGGGGAAATGTGCAGGCTATTGGAAGCCGATGAATTGGACGTGGCATTGGTCTTGACCGAAGGTGCAATTTCTCACATCGCCAAAGGTAGCCAACTTCGCATCGCTGGTACTTACGTGAATTCACCGCTTTCTTGGGGTGTTCATTGCCTGCCTGACGCCAATGATGCCGACATTCGTCGTGCGCGTTTTGCAGTGAGTCGAATGGGATCGGGATCTCACCTGATGTCTTTTGTTTATGCCTCACAGAAAGGATGGCTTGACACGCGCTCGCCTGAAATCGTCGTGTGTGGTGGTTTGAACGGCGCGCTTGAGGCATTCAAAAAGGGGGAGGTTGATTATTTTCTTTGGGAAAAATTCATGACAAAA
>JALSKP010000171.1 GCA_026988815.1 Myxococcales bacterium
CGCCGGGCGGAAAGGTTCTGGTTTGGAGAAACGAACTCTTGGAAGCCTCGGGACGATTTGTCGATATTACTGAAGTGGCGATGCCAAACGACGGTCAAGTGGCTTGGTCTTGGGACCTGGAATTCACAGATGTCGATAATGATAGCGATCTTGATATCATGGCCTCGTGCAAAGTTTGTCCCTCAAGCATGCTCTTTTTAAATGACAAAGGCGTGTTTAAAAATGCGACGAAAAACTTACCTGGGTTTACTAATAATTACGATTTTGAACCGATGTTTATCCGGACCTCCGGTGACAAGTCATGGGCACTAGCTGTTGTGACAATCAATGACGGCGACGAAGTTTCAAATCGATTTGATCTCCGAGAGCACATTTTCGTCTCGGATGAAAATGGTAAATTTACCAACCAAACTTCCTCGCTTTGGCCCGATAAAGAAAACCTCGGCGCCGATGATAATGTTGTGGTTATTTTAGATTACGATAGTGATTCTGATCCCGATTTTTTAATTGGAGCGTTGGGAGATGGTGATGATCGCCTTCATATTAATCATCTTTCCGAGGACGGCACCTTCCATCTAGATGCCAATGATGGCGTAAAGACGGGACTTTCTAACACGCCCGGGACACTTGGAATCGCCTTGGCAGATCTCAATGGTGATGGAAAGCTTGATGTCGTTCAAAGTCAGGGCGAGCTTGCCGACCCAGAGGAAATTTGGATTGGCGATGAAATCAAAGTCGATAGCGCCAAGCCCGAAATTTTAAGTATTGTTTTAAAAGACGGGTATGTTCTGGCAAGAATCCACGACAATAAAAGTCCGAGTCGCGGTCATGATTGGCGGAAAATAGAGTTAACCTGGGCCGATCTGAGCGGCGAAAATCGGGGAAAGGCAAAGATGCAATGGGTGGGCGAATTTTACTGGAGGGCAAATATTGCGAGTTATAATATAGTTGGTGAAATCTGCGCGACCGATGCGGCTGGAAACCAAAGTTGCGAACCTTTTGGCGACGCGATACCTACCAAAGTTGGTAAAGGAGACGAGGCATCTTCAACCGATAATGCGAGTGAAGGCGGTTGCCAAAGCACTCAATCTCCAACGGGCCAGGGTATTTTTTTCCTTTTCGCTTTATTCTTTTTTCGCCCCAAGAAGCGCTCCTAGAGCTCTGCCCTTTGGAAATCGCCTCAAGCTACGAAATTGTCCAACCTGAGTGTCAAAAGACAGCTGCAAAATTCTCTAAAAAAATCACATATTTCACGACAATTATTTTTGAATAAACGTGTTTGTTCCACGTCAAAACCCACCATAAAACCGTCTTTTGGAAACAACATGCGAACACTGATTTATATTCTTCTGATTTCTTTACTCTCCTGTGGAAGCGACGATGGGGAAGGACCGACCGATACGATCACCGAGATTATCCCTGCCGGTTATAAAAGCGTCTCTTCTGCACGAATCAGTCACGATGGAACCAAAATCGCAATGGTGGTGGATAAGGACGATAAAAACCTGCTTATTGTCACCTCACTGACCGGGGAAGATATCCAGGTTCTCGATGTCCAAGGTTTGGATTACTTGAGCACGCTTGCGTGGTCCTCCGATGATAGCGCGATCTACTTTAGCGGAGACGGGATTGCTCGTGTGGCCCTATCCGGCACAGCCACTGAGGTGGTAGTCGATGCTTTTGCCGTTTCAAGCTTTGATCTTGCACCAGACGATAAAACCATCGCCTGGTCGACCAATGGTGGGAGGGCCCTCAATATCGGTTCACTTTCGACCCTTCCGGTAAAGACGGCCGAAAGCGTCCAAGTCACAGGTGCAAGCGAGCCGAGATTTAGCGCGGACAATAAAAAAATTCTCATCAGAATTGGAGGGAAATATCACACCGTGGAGATTGATGGGGAGAACCTTGTCGAGCACGTCGAAGGCGCAGGATTTTTAAGCAACGGGGCGTGGATGGATGAAGATTCTTTTCTTTTTCTTGCGAACGATAAAATCAATTCATTTGACCTTTCGTCCAAGAAAACGACGGTTGTGAACGCGGATGGATTTGCTGCCAAAGGTCTAGATTATAGTCAGAAAGCGGGAAAATATACCTACCTTCTCAACGGACAAAAGTCGCTCAAAATCGCTGGCCTTAGATAGATATTTTCTTTCATCGATGAATGCTGTTTGGTAACGAGATTTGCCATTCCTAGCCTTGAGCATTATTTCGGCTTGAAAATATAGTGCTATATGGCAGGGATAAAAGTGGGTCGGGTAGTCCCAAAGAAAATATTTTCTATATCGCCTGATGAAACAAAGCCAAAGTCCATGTATCTTTTCGATACCAAATCCCATCTTAATAGTATTCGGGGGGGGCACCGCTTTCCAAGACGGGCTCATCTGCGCTGCAGAGGTATATGAATCTCGTCAGTATTCTATGGGACGCGCGCTTGTTTTTCGCGAAGAAAACGAAAATCTAAAATGGGAAGGTGTCGTGGATGATAGGGGACTCGAAGGTGCGATATTTCAGCAGAAGCTATTGGTTCTCAAGCGAAATGGCGGTTTAGTATTAAATCCCCATAACGGGCGAACCATCCTCAAGACGGATCTCCACGTATTTGGATTTCATGGCGTGCCGATGTCGATGGCGTGTAATCGATCTTCAATTCTTATTGGACTGAGAAATGGACAACTTCTCGAACTTGAAATCGACCCATCAAATGTTGAGGATCTCAGCGAATGAGCGGCCCGTTTGGATATTTCGATGGTCGATCGATGAGCCTGATGCCGCACCGATCTTAGATGCTGATTTGATTAGATTGTTTTTCGGAACCTTGTTCGAATAAGTGCATCAAATAAAAGTCTTCAACCAAGGACCCTATGTTCAGACGCATCTTGATTCTCATTCTCATTCTGTTTTCTTTTTCCTGTTCTTCAGGACCTTCAAATAACGCCAAAACGGATTCACCTGAAATGCCAGCCGCGACCTCAAAGGCGCAAAAAGAAGGAATGGACCACGCAGCCAGCGCTGACAAGAAGCCCAGTGCGAATGAAAAATTCGCCGTTTTCGCAGGTGGGTGTTTTTGGTGTACCGAAAAAGATTTCGAGTCCCTGTCTGGCGTTCGTGACGCGGTCTCAGGATACACCGGTGGGGACGAAGAAAATCCGACCTACACACAAGTTGGACGCGGACTCACCGGGCATACAGAGGCGATAAAAGTGTATTATGATCCCGACCAGATATCCTATTCAGCTCTCGTAGAAAAACTCTGGAGAAGCTGTGACCCGACGGATAACGATGGCCAATTTGTCGACAGGGGTCATCACTACCGTCCCGGTATTTTTTACGCGTCTGATGCCGAAAAAGAGATTGCAGAAAAATCAAAGGCAGCGCTCCAAGATAGTGGTCGTTTTTCAAAACCCATCGTTTTGAAAATTGAAGGATTGAAAACATTCTGGCCTGCGGAAACCTATCATCAAGATTTTTATAAGAAATCTCCCGACCGATATTATAGCTATCGCAAAGGTTCGGGAAGAGACGCCTTTATTGCCTCTCATTGGAAAGAATGAAGGACTCGGTCCTTTTTTGAAATCCACGTAGGTTGCCGCTGATGGCCCCCAACATTTGACAATATCTTGTCCCTCAAAGCAGAGTGGATTGGCGTGTCTGATTAATAGTGTGATCCATATCAGCGGGATCTGTTGGGTTTCGTCGCTTTGCTTTTATCCCGCTCGACGGGATCTAATAAATTAAGCGGCATCTACCTTGACTCCGTTTTCGTAAGCTTGGTTACTTAATACTCCTTCGACTAAATGCGGTGCGCTGATTCTTCTCCATCGCTTTTCAGCCATATCCAAGAGTTTAAACGCCATCG
>JALSKP010000172.1 GCA_026988815.1 Myxococcales bacterium
TTTTCTTTCTCATCGAAGGCCGCTGGCCGAGGGCCGGTTATTTCTCCCTTGCCGACGGTAGCGGAAATGAGGGCCGTTTTTCCGTCAAAGATCCAACTTCGTTTGAGATGATGTTCGATACCGATTTCATCGATCGTATTTTTTTCCGTCGTCAGTTTTGTGATTTTCTTCGAAACTTCTAGAAGACGTTCCTCCTGAAGGCGGCGCAAAGTAGATCCACTTCGTGTAAAAATCTGAATATTGAGCGTGCTTTTTAAGCGTCCCTCAAAATTTTCTCCCAGCGGCAGCGGGCAAGGATGGGTTGCAATATGACGGGTCTTTTGAATCACTTCTAGTGCGCGAAGGGTTCCCACTTTACCAGGTCGTGTTTTGTCATCTTTAAGATTTTTTTCAATCTCTTTTAAGCCATCTATCGCAGCATCTTCAGTTGAGCATGCTGCAAAAATTGTAAAAAGAAATACGAGTTTTAGAATACGAAAGCGCATTTAAAACACATAATCGAGGATGAAGAAAAAGAAAAGGGGCGAGGCTTTATGAAACGCGTCCTTCGAAGAAAACGTGGTTGGTTTGGAAGCCAAAGTTTCTAAACATTTTAACGGCGGGCTCGTTTTTCTCTTGAACGTTTAGGGCAACCAAGTCGGTGCGTTCAAAGAGCGTATCGAGAAGTTTTTTGGTGCATCGCGATGCCAACCCCTGTCCGCGTCGACTGGGGTGGGTTACGAAATTGCCAATGGCGGCAACGCCGTAAGTTTCACTAAAAACATGCACGCCGGCGATGGAAGAAAAACCGAGTTCCTCGTCGCGTACCCCAAAATACAATCCACTTTCGAGCTGATAGGCCTCAAAAAGATGATCGGGGTAGTGGGCGTAAAGTTCCATCATGGCGGCCGTGTCACGGTGGCCCAAGGTTTCGACATCGCTGGTGTCGATGGAGGGCGATTGATAATTGGTTTTTTTAAGTCCCATGCGCAACATGATTTGTGTTTCTTGAGGTTTGAAGGTTTGTTGGATCATCGGGTAAAGGCTTTCATGGGCGTGAAAAAGAAAGCGGCTGGGTAGCAATTTTTTAAGTTCGATGAAGGTTGAAATATCGGTATGAATGGCGCCAGTAAAAAAGACGGCAGGCAAACTCAGACCGGTATATTCGAGCGCAATAAATTGAATTTCGCCTGATTTTCTAGCTGCATACCAGTTGCAGAAGGGAAGATAGATCGGGTCCAATCCGCCGAGAAGATAAGCGTTAGCGACCTTATTGGGCTTTAAGAAGGCCTCGATTTCGTCGCGATTTTCGATACGTTCGATCGCCATGGTACTCCTCTTGGGGAAGATAAAATTAGAAGTGGATTGAACGGTCATAATAGATCTCGCGTTAAGAATCCCAAACTTCTGAATTCGTTCGCATCCTAGCGTCAACGTTAACAGAGTCAATAGGCCCAGGTAACGCGTTAGGTCGTCGAACTATTCCGAAAAGAAGAGGAAAGTTTAAAGAATTCCTTTCTTGGATAAATCCTTATCCTTAAATCGTCTTTGGGTGAACAATCTCGACGGAAACGATCGAAAATAGGGGGGTGAAAAAGACTGTGGGATGTGAAATTGACCCGCTCGATAATTTCCTTATACTACCCGTCTTTAGCGTCGGTTGCTTCTCCTCTGAGAGGCATTCGGAGCGCTCTAATACTCCCGTCCTGGATACATATGTCTGAAGAAAGCACACCTTCGATCGACGATAATTTCTCCGATTATAAGCCCTTGTTTACCAACGGCTCAGCATTGGTTGAGGCCAACCGTTGTCTCTTTTGTTATGACGCGCCTTGTACAATCGCGTGTCCAACATCCATTGATGTGCCACGTTTCATTAAAAAGATTTCGAGCAGGAATCTGAAAGGCGCGGCGAAGACCATTTTAGACGCCAATATTTTGGGTGCCAGTTGTGCTCGTATTTGTCCCACTGAAGAATTATGTGAAGGCGCTTGTGTTCTCAACGACCTCCACGGTCGGCCCATTAAAATTGGTCGTTTACAACGCTATGCAACCGAAAGCGTGGTCATCGAAGACACCCGAGAACTGCTTTTTGAAAAAGCGCCATCCAACGGAAAGAAAGTCGCCCTCATTGGCGCTGGCCCCTCTAGCTTAGGATGTGCGACCGAACTTGCCAAACTTGGTTACGATTGTGTTTGTTTCGATAAGAACGAAAAAGCGGGTGGTCTCAACACCTATGCTATCGCAGATTATAAACTTAGTTACAAAACGGCGGTCAAAGAACTGGAATGGATCGATCAACTCGGCGTTGAGATCAGGTCCAATACAAGGGTCGGAAAAGACGTCTCAATGGAAAGCTTGATCAACGATTATGACGCCATTTTTCTCGGTATAGGTCTGGCCGGCGTGGGGCCGATTTCCATTCCCGGCGAGGACCTAGAAGGTGTCATGGACTGCTTGGACTTCATTCGTGAACTCAAGACCCAGCCCAAAGAAAGTGTTTCCCTGAAAGGAAAAAGTGTCGCAGTCCTGGGAGGCGGAAATACCGCCATCGATGCGGTCACTCAATCGTGTCGCCTAGATGCAGATAAGGTCTATTTGGTTTACCGACGTACACGCGATAAAATGGGCGCCTACACCCATGAACAAGAATTGGCTTTGCATGATGGGGGCGTTTTCGTCCTTGAAAAACAACCGGTAGAAATCAAGGGGGACGGAAAAGTCGAGGCCTTGGTCTGCGCGCAGACACGATCAGAAAATGGAAAACTCATCATCACCGACGAGCTATCGACGCTTAAAGTCGATCTCGTTTTAAGAGCGACCGGTCAATCCAAACACACTTCTTTTCTAAGCGAGGTCGGTATTAAACTGAGCGATTGGAATACGCCAATCGTGGACGAAAATGGCAAAACCTCCCACGAAAAAATATGGTCTGGCGGCGACTGCGTCAGTGGCGGACAAGAGGTCGTCAACGCGGTAGCCGAAGGAAAGCGCGCCGCAGAAGATATTCACAACACACTTATGAAGGGAAAACAATAATGGCAGATTTAACAACAAATACGGCCGGAATTCATTCTCCGAATCCTTTTTGGTTAGCCTCAGCTCCGCCGACCAATACGGGCGACCAGGTCGCGCGTGCTTTTGACGCGGGTTGGGGTGGCGCGGTGTGGAAAACCCTCGGCCAACCGATCGTCAATGTCTGGTCACGTTACGCTGCGATGGATATTAACGGTGTAAAAATGATGGGCTTGAATAATATTGAACTCATTACCGATCGTTCTTTGGACATCAATTTTAAGGAAATGTATGAGGTAAAAAAACGCTATCCGAACCACGCCGTTATTTCGAGCCTCATGGTTGCAAGCCGCGAAGAATTTCACGAACTCGTCAAGCGATCCGAGGATGCCGGCGCGGACGGGCTCGAACTCAACTTTGGTTGTCCTCACGGGATGTCAGAGCGCGGGCTCGGTGCTGCGGTGGGTCAGGTTCCCGAATATGTTCAACAAATGACCGAATGGGTGAAAGAGGTTTCAACGATTCCGGTCCTTGTAAAACTCACACCGAATGTGGCCGATATTCGCTACCCTGCACGCGCTGCACAAGCTGGTGGCGCGGATGGCATCTCTCTTATCAACACGATTAATAGTTTGATGTCAGTAAACTTGGATACTTTCGCGCCAAATCCAAATGTGGATGGATGGTCCTCTCACGGCGGTTATTGCGGACCAGCTGTTAAACCGATCGCGCTTAATATGCTTTCACAAATTACCGCAGATCCCGAGACGGCCAATATTCCCATCAGCGGCATTGGCGGTATTTCGGATTGGCGAGATGCGGCTGAGTTTATTTTGCTCGGCGCAACCTC
>JALSKP010000173.1 GCA_026988815.1 Myxococcales bacterium
TGATGCTGCCAAACGGGCTGCTGTTCTAACACCAGAGCACTTAGAAAAATCTAAAGAACTTTTGGCGGGTATAAAGCCCATGACAGCGGTCTTTGATTCTAACTACATTAAAAATATTAGCGGTCCCAATACCAAGAGCTACCAAACGAAATGGGAGGCATCTTTACTACTTCAGGATGATATTAAAAATTTCATCCTAGATAATGGGTGTGATCGTGCGGTTTCAGTTTGGTGTGGATCGACGGAACGCTATGTTGAAATCAGTGAAGTTCATCTCACCATTGAAGCGTTTGAAGAAGGATTGAAAAATAACGATCCCGCGATCGCACCTTCGATGATCTATGCACATGCCCTTCTAAAATCGGGCATTCCAATGGCCAATGGTGCCCCTAACCTCGCGTTAGATTGCCCCGCCATTATTCAGCTCGCCGAAAGAGAAGGCGTGGCTATTGCCGGTAAAGATTTCAAAACAGGCCAAACTCTCATCAAGACAATCGTTGCTCCCGGTTTGGCAGCACGTTCCTTGGGTGTAAGAGGTTGGTACTCAACCAATATTTTGGGCAATACGGATGGTGCAGTTTTGGACGATCCGGAGTCCTTTAAAACGAAAGAGAAAAGCAAGCTTTCTGTTCTCGAATCAATCTTGGACAAAGATGCAAGCCCTGATCTCTATGGTAACATGTGCCATAAAGTTCGCATCGATTACTATCCACCAAGAGGCGACAATAAAGAAGGTTGGGATAATATCGATATCTTTGGATGGATGGGATACGATATGCAAATCAAAATCAATTTCCTTTGCAGAGACTCCATCTTGGCTGCCCCTCTGGTTCTCGATCTTGCCCTCCTCATGGATGCTGCAAATCGCGCCAAACTTTCCGGCATTCAAGAGTGGTTGTCGTTCTTTTTCAAAGCCCCACAAACGTCGGATGGCAAGTTTCCAGAACACGATCTGTTTAACCAACGCACCATGCTTTTTGACATGTTACACAGTTTTGTCGAAGAAGATGTGCTTCCCGAAGTTGGGGCTGGCGCTGCAGAATGAAAAATCTAAGTTCGATATTACTTCTCTGCCTTCTCGCTTTTTCATGCTCCGAAGAGGAGACATCGAACAACGGGAAGACAAACAACACGACTTCCCAAACGACCCAAACCAACGGGACAGCGTCGACCAATAATGGCACGACGACGAACGCGAAAACGACAAATGGTTCGACAGGCTCTACCACCCAGACCACGCCTCTTCCTGATGCGCATGACTTTACATGTGCGCCTTTTACGGCTGAAGGGGAACTCGATATTGTCGCCGGTGATTGGGATATTAAAGATCTATGCTTTTTTGAAAACCCCTTCGGCGCTTTCAATAGGTTTTGTTCGGATCTTATCTTTACAGACTTTAACGTGACCCAGACCGAAGGAAAAGTGATCGTCGATCTTCCTTACTTTGCATTGGTAGATTTCTCGAAAGTTGAAGTCGATATTTTCATACCCAAAGCTTGTGCTGAGAAACTCGGCCAAGGAACTTGTGAGGGGACCAAGGCTCGGATTGATAGTTTGATCAGTGCCGATGTTGTATGCGTGGACGCCAATGCGGCCGATTGCGAATGTACAATTAAGGGCGAATTCGGAACGCGACGAACAGGGACGCTCGAATTTCTTTCTTCAGGAAAACTAAAAACCTGGGAATTTGATGATATGGGTAGGGTGGTCGAAGACCAGATTCAATTTGCCCTACAAGCTCAAAAAGGCGTTTTTGCGACAGGCAAAAACATGGATATCCTCGAAGTTGAAAAAGGAACACCCTCAACTTCTTGTGAAAAATACTGCATGACCTTCTTGGCGGCATGTAACAAATCACCTGATGTTGATGCTTATACTGGACTTGCAGATTGCATGACCCAATGCGCAACTTTTTCAGAAAGCGGAATGATAAGCGCAGATGATACCCTCGAGTGCCGACTCGACGAGGCCAGGAAGGGGGCCGATGGAAACGATCCAACCAACTTTGCAACCCATTGTCCTAACGCCCAGAAGAATCCGACAGACGTCTGTACGCAAAAATAAACTTGGCGAATAGAATCGGGGGATTAACTTCATTCTGAGGTACTGACTATGTTTGGAAAAATGCCGCGTTGGCGACTGTTTAAAATTTGGGGCAATGAAATTTTCATGGAACCGGTTTTCCTCGCCTTAATCGCATTCTTTGTGTTCAGTGGTGTGAATAACTCGGCCCAACTGGTCAGTGGTTTACTCATTGCGCCAGTGTTGTTTTTCGGCCTTCTTTGGCACGAATTAGGACACGCCATTACGACGAAGAAAATGGGGTATGGCAATAGCCAAATCGTCATGCAAGGGATGGGAGCGGTTGCAATCAGTCGCCGGCCGGCAAATACACCTCCCAAAAAAGCAGCCCTTATCAGCGTAATGGGACCTCTTTTTAGCCTTTCCATTACTTTGGTTTTTGGACTTATCTACGCCTTTGTGCCCATGGGAGAAATTCCTCTATTGAAGGAATTCGTTTACAAAATGGCGATGTATAACGGCGTTTGGGCGGTTTTTAATTTGCTACCCATCAATCCTCTCGACGGTGGACATATTATGCTCGCCGGATTCAGAGGCCTGTTTAAAAATGACAGAAAAGCCTATCTCACCACTGCCTATGTCTCGCTTGGTGTTCTGGCCGTCTTGGCCCTTGTCGCCAATGCCTACATCGGTTTTATGGGAATCATTATCGCTGTGATGGTAGGGTTCACCAATATCCAGATCATTCAGCAACTCAAGTCATAGTTCTCAAAACATTAGACTTCAAAGAAAAGATGGGGTAATCAGGACGAAATATCCCTAATTTCGGCCGCGATAGATGTCGTGAAAGAATGGTATTTTGAAGGAATCAAAAATGATAAAAAAAGTACACATGATTTCACTCGGTTGTCCGAAGAATCGTGTCGATTCAGAAGTAATGGTTGGTTTATTGAATTCCGACGAAGCTTTTGAGGTCGTCGCCGACATTGACGAGGCTGATGTGGTGGTCGTGAATACCTGCGGTTTTATTGACGCTGCTAAAGAAGAATCTGTGGATACGATTTTGGAAATGACCCAGCGTAAAGCCGACGGATTGCTTCGCGAAGTGGTCGTGACGGGATGCCTGAGTCAGCGCTATCACGAAAGTCTTGTCAAAGAAATTCCGGAGGTCGATACTTATCTGGGGACAAATACCTTTACTGCGATTAACGATGTTCTTCATGGACGCGTGAAAGAAAAAGCGTTGATCACCCCAGGCTCCTTTATTATGGATGCCAACGTGGCGCGTCCAAATACGATTCGTGGTGGAACAGCCTACCTGAAAATTTCCGAGGGATGTTCACGCTCGTGTAGCTTTTGCGCCATACCAGGTATTCGTGGGAAGCAAGTCAGTCGAACCTTGGATGATGTCGTTAAAGAGTCGCGAAAGCTTGTTGATTCTGGTGTGAAAGAAATCATTCTCCTAGCCCAAGACATGACAAGTTATGGCATTGATTTAGATCCCAAAAATAATCGTGATTATTTGATTCGCCTTTTAAGACGTTTGGATGGCGAAATCGAGGACTTGAGCTGGCTCCGTTTGCTCTACATGTATCCCTGGAATTTCACCGACGAATTACTAGATGTGTTTACTAATGCGGAGCGTCTTCTTCCTTATATCGACATGCCTTTGCAGCACGTCAGCCAAAAAATTCTGAAGTCGATGAGGCGCAATATAAAGCGCGAAAAACAAATGGATCTCATCGATAGAATTCGCGATATTGAAGACATGGTTTTACGCACCACCTTTATTGTTGGCTACCCCGGAGAAAGCGATAAGGATTTTCAGGAATTATACGATTGGGTGGAACATGTTGAGTTTGATCGTGTAGGCGTGTTTACTTTTTCTCCCGAAGAAAACACCCTCGCTGCGACCCTGGATGAGCAAGTTGAAGAACACGTGAAGCAAGAACGCTATGGGGCGCTCATGGAATTGCAGCGCGGTATTAGTGCTAGAAAAAATCGAGATTGGATAGGAAGCGTGACCGAGGTCATCGTTGATGGTATTTCGGAAGAACATGAATTGGTGTTCCAAGGACGCCACTATGGTCAAGCGCCTGATATCGACGGCGTCACTTTTCTTTCCTCCGAGCATGGCGGAAAACATCCAACGCCTGGCGATATTTTAACCGTCCAGATAGAACAAGCGACCGACTATGATTTATTGGGTATTATCATTCCCGATAAACCCCTAGATTTGAGCGGCGCAGAACTTAGTATTTCTACATCAAAGTAAAGGAGCTTACTATGATCTGGATAGATGCCGACGCCTTGCCTGGCACATGTAGAGAAATTTTATACCGTGCCGCTACACGCAGGGAAGTGCAAATCACCTTGGTTGCAAATCGTTGGCTGGAAGAACCCAAGTCAGATTATATTGCCGCAAAAATTGTTCCTCAAGGCGCAGATGAGGCCGACGACTGGATCGTTGAACAATGCAAAGAGGGTGATTTCGTCATCACCGCAGATATTCCATTGGCCGATCGTGTGGTCGAAAAAGGATGCAAGGTCCTTACACCTCGCGGCCGTGAACTCGATGGGTCCAACGTTAAAGAAGCATTGAGTTATCGTGATTTTGGACAAGATTTACGAGAGATGGGAATTCAAACCGGCGGCGCGTCACCTTTTTCTACAAAAGATACACAGAAATTTGCCAACGCTTTAGATCGTTGGCTTACGAAAAATATGTAAGCAGTCTTACCTTTCCGCGGATTTATACTTGCTTATTTTTCGTAGACGGCGCGGATCTCTTCTGCGTAAAAGTCGATGATTTTACGGCGTTTTAGCTTGCCCGATTGGGTCCGGAATTCTGGCAGATCCAGTTTTACGAATAGTACATCTTTGACTTTTTCAAAGGCTCGCAAGGGGCCCTGGATTTCTTCGAAAGAGGACAACACACGGTCTCGCATTTGCCCTCCTTCCTCAGTAATGTACTTTTCGTCGAGCTGAACCAAGGCAATATTAAAAGCTCGATTTTCTCCAAATATAAGAAGCTCCTCAATATAGGGTGAATGGTGGAGCTCTTTTTCAAGGCGGGCGGGGGCCACATATTTTCCAATCGAGAGTTTGTATTGTTCTTTAAGACGTCCCGAAATCCATAAGTATCCATCACTATCAAGGTAGCCTAAATCGCCCGTTCGAAAAAATCCCTCGTCGGTAAAAGATAGACCGGGACGATTCAAATATCCGCTCATGACCGCCTCGCCTTTTACGCAAATCTCGCCGATTTTACTGTCTTCTGAATCGACCGTGTCTTTGTGAATCTCTATGTCACAAATGGGGACGCCAACGCTTCCTGTTTTTCGCGCGTCGGGAAGGTTAAATGAAATCATCGCCGAGGTCTCCGTGAGTCCATAGCCTTCGTAAACTTGGATACCAATCGAATCCATGAAACGCGCGGTTTCGGGTGATAGCGCAGCGCCTCCGCTTACCGCATATTTTAACTCGCCGCCAAAGCGGGTCCTGACCCGATTGATGTATTTTTTTTTGTAAATCGCCTTACGAATTGAAAAAAAAACGCCCCCGCCTTTTTGACTTAGAATGTCGTCGAAGAGCTGCTTTGAAAATGCACCTTCTGAAATTGCTCGCTTTTGGACGGAGGTGTAGAATTGCGAAAAGAGGCGAGGAACGGAAAATAGAATGGTCGGCCGCACGTCGACAAGATTGGGTATGATGGTTTGAACAGATTCAGCAATTCCGATCGAGGCACCGTTTGCGCAAAGGGTAAGAAGCTCGATGATGAGTCCAAAAGAATGCGCCCAAGGTAGAAAGGATAGCGAACGATCACTTTCTTTTAAGGGAAAGCGGGTCGAAAGAGTGGCGATGGTATAGGCAATATTTTGATGAGAAAGAGGCACACCTTTGGGATCTGCGGTCGTACCGGAGGTATATAAAATAAAGGCGATAGCATCCTTGTCGACCGACTCAAACATAAGATCGTCGCCAGCCTCTTTCCACGAAAGGTCATTGAGGTTACTTTTTTTCTCGCAAACGAGACGCTCTAAAAGCTGCGTGTTTGAACATATTAAATGGGTCGCCTTCGCGTCCTCAAGAATATGCATTAAGGCCTCCTCGCTTTCACCCTCATACATGGGAACCAAGGTTGCGCCCGAAGCCAAAACAGCGAGCATGATATAGACCCATTCTTTACTATTTTTCGCGGCCAGGGCCACGATATCGTGAGGCGAAAGATCGAGCTCTTTTTTTACGCATTGGGCACGTTGAAAGACGCTCGCATAGCTCTCCCAATCAAACCCCTCAAGCCCTTTGCAACCCAAAAAACGGTGGGTAGCGAACTGGGTTTGTGATTGATTTAGAAGTTCAATAAGCGCACGTTTTTCCATTCTTGTTCCTTGGCGAGCCACATCGTATCTGGCTTATCGGAAACTTGTAAACCCCAGATCATTTTCGGGAATGAAATCCAAATTCCGGCACAATTTATAAACGCCAGCTATCTCATCCACTGAAGGAAATAGCGGTTGTCCAAAGTCGACAGCCTGCGTTAGGCTACGCCAAGAGACGCTAAAAAAACGGAGATGATGCATGGCAAAATTTACTCAATTTAACGACAACCTATTCGGCTTTTTCAATAAGGTTGGATTTCGAGACGACGAGGTTTTGGCTTCTTTAAGAAAAGAAACCCAAGCCTTGGCGCAATCGAATATGCAAATTTCGCCCGAGCAAGGCGCGATGATGTCCCTCCTTACACAAATGGTTTCCCAACCAAGCGACCTGGTAAAGGTGGGGGCGATCGAAATCGGAACCTTTACCGGCTATAGCGCGCTTTGCATCGCTCGGGGGCTGGCTAAAAATAGAACACTTATCGCATGTGATATTAACGAAGGGTGGACCGCTATCGGAAAAAAGCACTGGGAGATGGCGGGTGTGGCCGAAAAAATATCTCTATGTTTGGGGGATGCCTTAGAAACGCTCGAGAATTTGCAGCTCGATGGCACCCTTGATCTTGCGTTTATCGACGCGGATAAAACAAATTACGATGCCTATTACGAGGCTTGTTTGAAATTACTACGCCCAGGAGGGATTATTCTCGTTGATAATATCTTTTGGGGAGGAGACGTTGCCGACCTTTCTGTACAAGACCCGGATACAGTAGCGATCCGTGCAATTGCCCACAAAATCGCAGCAGACGAACGCGTAGATTGTTCGCTTATCCCCATCGCAGACGGTGTCTTCCTCGCCCGAAAAAAGTAGTACTTTCTGGGCCTAGCGGATCAGTGAACTAGGTTGGCGTTGAGTTGTAGGTTGGCGTTGAGTAGGTTGGCGTTGAGTAGGTTGGTGTTGAGTAGGTTGGTGTTGATGGAGCAAAGCGACGAAACCCAACAATCGATAACCCAAACAATCAACAAACCCAAGGGTCAAAGCGTGCATGCTTGCAAAATTGTGAGCCTTCAGCGAAGATAAATTTTTCCAATTTGGATGACTATGAAGACCAACCATTACCTTCAGGCAGGGGCTATTCTTCTCGTCAACGAGGAGGTGCCCTCCGATGTACTCAGCGATTTTGTAGTAGCAAAACAGTGGACGCACAACGCACTTGATACATCCATTGTTCGTCTTTCAACTGAGAATATGCTGCCAGGCGTGGACCTTGAAATGGAACTGCTTGGTTTTTCTCCAGACCAGATCTCACCCAAACTTGGGAAACAAAAACGAAAAAAATTAGGATTTCCGGGTTGGGCTTTGGTGCATCATCCCGAGCATTCTCGGTACGCGTTAGAACGTGTGAAGGAATTGAAAAAAGCGTCTCGAATTGCCAAGTCGCGCGCCAAATTAGGGAAAGAGGTCATCGACAAAATCGGGGAAAAACTCGGGACGGATTTGCCCGAGTTGTTGCCATCGTTTTACGAAGAAGTGGCGAGTATGTTTTTGTCTTTTGAAAACTACACCTTCGCAGCACAGTATTTTGAGAAAGCAAGAAATGCCGAGCGTGTGTATGCGCTTGATGTTGATCCAGAAATGCGGGAGCAAAGTTTTGTGGACGCTGCCTTATCGCGCGCCCTTTCTATCAAATCGTTGACCCATTTTTGTCAAGAAATGATTAATGAGGGAAAAGCCGAAGAAGGTTTTCAATCCTACTATCGTATCGCTGTAAGGCGAACACGAGGAGGATTGCCGCCAAGTCCGACGATGGCAAAAGATCTTAAAAAACTTGCCAAGGCGGCCGGCATAGATTTTTTTGAAGAGGAAAAACACTTCTTAAAAGAACTCATCGAAGCGCCAGCGATAAGGATGGCATCGAAGGGTTTTTGGACGGCCTACAAAAAGGCATGTTTAAGCTTGGCGAAAGAGGACCTTCATTTTCGCGGGGTGTTGCTTGATTTATTTCCGTCCATGCATCCGCGACCTTGGTTGGAACTTTTAGATGCCTGCGATGCCTGCCTTGCGCTCTATACAGATGTTCCTAAAGAAGCCAAATCTAAATATCACGTCGCCGATTGGTTTTCCAAAATCATCTCCCAACTTTCCGATATCGGTAGCTGGCGAGGAGGTGATGATACGCCGGAAAGAATCTTTAGTTTGATGGAGGCCTGTGGAGAAAGATTAGCTAAGGACGATATTAAAATACGTTTTCCGGATTATCGCGTGGATCCAGACCTCATCGAAACAGGGTTAAGACTTGGGGTGACCTTTTCTTTACCAGAGGTTCCTCTTTTCCTAAATCTCACGACCGTGGCCCAGTACAGCGAAAACAAGGGTCGTATGCAAGACTGGGAGCACATCGCACAGCACCCTGTTTTCAGGAAAAGTGCAAAGAAGTGTATCGAAAATTCGACCTATGGGATGGGGGATTGGATTGAATATATCGATACGCGTCCCCACATGAAATCCATCGTAGGAGAGTGGCTGAGCGAAAAGATCCAGACATCGCTGAACGATGGCGCCTTGGTTTATAGCGCAGACATCTTGACGACCTTCTTAAGTTATCCCCTTCCTCTCTGGCGCGCTTTTCCTGAGCAAAAGGAGGCGTTTTACCTATTTAATATTGCAAAACCCCTTATGCGTTCCTTGCACATTGGTAGTTTTGATGAAGTCGTTTGGCCAGAATATTCGACAGCATTATCCACTTTCCCAAATCCGGATGCGGTACAGATTTCTGGGACCTATCCTTTTGCCATTCTCTTTACTGAAGAGAAGTTTATTGTATTGGGCCCCGATGGTGTTTGTCTTGAGGGAGATCCCCCCAAACATAAGGGCTATCCTCTTGAAAGTATGATCTACTCGCAAGGGAATGTGTTGATGATTTTCAGGAAAAGTTGGGGGAATTGGAAAGGACAATGGTTTGGCCAATCCCCCTTCAAGCTAGATAATCCCCCTTTTTATAGAGATCAAAGTTGCATGCTTGCCGACGGTAGAATGATGTTTGATGGCTACCGTATTTTCTCGCCAGGGGATCAGGAATTCGAATCCAATTACAAGAAAAAGACCAAGGTCGTGACCGACGGCGAGCGTTTTTGGAAGGGATTGGTTCCCTACGAGGGGAAGAAGAGTTATGTCCAATTTGATCCTGTGAGCTCCAAGAAGGTACCCTATTCGCCTGTTCCTTTTCTTGGCGAAGCGCAACCACATTTTTTGGGGGTGTCGCGATCGATTCCGAAAATAGTTGAGAATTCTCCTATTAAAATCAAAGACGGAATTTTTGCTTTCCGTTGGACCCGTGATGAGAATTATACCTTTTTGTATGAGGACAATTGCGGATATAATGTGGAAAACCACGAGGTGTTGGGGTGCTTCTTTCATCTTCCCGGCTGTGAGCTCCCACGCGTTTTTTCGACAACCTATAGTGGATACAATCTTTCTGATTTATCGGATGTTAAATCGGCGAACGACTTAGTGCCTTATCGCCGAGGTGGATTTGCCTATCTGAATCCTCTTTTCTTTTCTTTTTACACGGCCAGAGATATTGAGGGTTCAAAAGCCTTACGAAAGATTTCCTTAAAAATGTCGCAGTCTTTATTGGAACATTCACAAAGCGAAGAATCGGCATATTTATTTTTAGAAGAAAATTTTAAAGCGATCAGCGACGAGAAACTTAGAAAAGGAATCGCTGGAATTGCTAAACTTGCCTACGATCAAAGAAATGCCTTAGAAGATCTTAAGATGCGCCTCAGCGAGGGCAACGACTTCGTTCACCGAGATGACCCTGATGCTTTTAAGTCGGCCTTTTCGGATTTCATCGCGTTTAGAAGCTACTCTGATTCGAGGCTTTTGTCTCAGATCGAGGAGGTCTCGCAATTCTTAGTGGGAGAAGTAACCGAGGGTACTTTCCGAGCTCTCCCTCACTTGCAGGACGACTGGTTTGACCTCATTGGAAAGTCAGGAGCGATCGCTTATCGCTATGCGACCTCCGCAGATCCAGACGAGCAAGCCTGCCTTGAAAGGTGGATGAGCTTGACGAAAGAATCACCTTTGGTAGGTCCCGACCTCGATCAGAAGATGCGCATTTTCCAGACGGCCAAAACTGAACAATTACCTGCATGGCGTAGGAAAGCAGCCGGCTTGGAACTTAATGTATGGCAGGGCAGTCTAATTTTTTCCCACGCCCAAAACGCTCAGTATTATAACCCCT
>JALSKP010000174.1 GCA_026988815.1 Myxococcales bacterium
TGGCATTGAAGTTAAAGGAACCAAGAAGGCGTTTCAAATTCCAAACACCGCTCCGCTTCCTCTTTTAGGAAGAGGATGGGGAGAGCGCGAAGAATTCGACACGCTTCTGGATTTGGTTAAAGAAAAAGGGGGTCTTCCTCTTGAAGAAATTTTGCCTGACTTTATAGAGGAAACGGGTTTATTAGAACCCGAGGCGCGTTTGGCGATTCTGAATTGGGAGCATAGCGAGGGCGTTAAAAAGGCGGATTTAAATTGGGCGATGGATGTGTTTGAAGAGCACCCTAAAACCCAACTAGATTTCTTTAATGAAGTTGTTCTTGCCGGGCCGCTTGGGGAACTTTGGCAGCCCGAAAAGTTAAAGGAGCGACTTGTTTTCGCGTGGTTAGATGGTTTTCAGCGGTTGGGAAAAGTGAGTGTGGATACACTTTCGGGATTCAAAAAAGAAAACAAAAAGCTTTCTAGTTTCTTGATTCGAGAGATTCAAAATCCTGAAGAAAGCAAGGCCTTAACGCAGCCCAGAGAATGGTTTTGGAAAGATGGCTATCAGGGTCGAGGAGCGGGTTTTGAGGATCCCATGCCTTACGTTTTTGCGTTGGATTACCTGCTCTACCATACTCCTAAAGGGAGCGATGTTTTCGAAAATATTGGAAAAGTTTGGCAATTGTTGCGAGATCGATGTAGCGATGAACACTTTCTGTTCAAACTCTTTACGACCTGGGAGGCTAGTGTGGACTACCAAAGTCTGATCAAATCTCTAAAAACTTACACAAGCGATAGGGTTGACGGAAAAAACACGATGCTCTTGGCGAAGGCCGATAGTATCTTTGTTACCCATGAAGGGTATAAGGCCATTGCCTACCTTCATGCCGATGCGCTTTATTTGGACAGTTCTTTGGTTTCGGCCTTTATGGCCCTCGGTGAAGGCGGGGGTTGTGACGCCTATTTTATTTTTTCTGAATACGTGGACGACCTTATCGAGAGGAGTGCCAATTCCCCGGTCCCGGCTGGCGAGTTTGAGTGTAATCCGATTTTTTCCGCCCCCCATCTCGTGAAAGAGGTGTGCCAGATCTACAAAATCGACGAAAATGCGGCGGCGCTTTATCTGCAAATTTTGGCTCTTCCTTATCCCACAAACACGAATGTTCGACGGTGGAATCGGTGGAAGAAAAAAGAACATGATAAAGCAATAGAGGGTCTCCTGCTCGCAGACCTGGTTCTGGATGCAAAACGTTCAAGAGCGGGAAGAACGATATTTCTGCCCGGTTTTTGGGAACCAAATAAAGGTGGCAAGCCGATTGAGGGTTGGAAGTTTGGCCACTTAGATTGGGTTGACGCCGATGGCGAATGGTTTCCTATCCGCGCGTTTTATGGTGCGATTCTTCATCCCCCACATGTTCTATTTGAGCGAGCCTGGCAGCGTATTAAAGAAGGGGATTTACCCACGCATAAAAAAACCAAGTCCTCATCCAGGTTAACGGAAACATAGGTTGACGGAAATGTAGGTTGGGTTGACGGAGCGAAGCGACGAAACCCAACAATCGAGGAACCAACATCGTCGGCAGCAATACGCTATGCCTATACACTCCATAGAAAGGTAATATTACACTTTTCAGAATCTCTGTCTATGATTCCATTTGTCGATAGCAGTCAACCCAACACGGGATCGATACTAACCTTTTTTGAGAGAACAAAATGACAATTCGAATCGGAGATATCGCTCCTAACTTTAAAGTAAATACCACCCAAGGCGAAATCGATTTTCACGACTGGATCGGTGATAAATGGGTTTTCTTTTTTAGTCATCCCGCCGATTTTACCCCTGTCTGCACCACGGAAATGGGACGTACAGCCCAACTTGCCGGCGAGTTTGCCAAGCGTAATACAAAACCTCTTGGCCTTTCGACCGATGGTATAGACGACCATTTCAGTTGGATCAAAGACGTTGATGCCACGCAAAATACGACGCTTGAATTCCCAATCGTCGCCGATACAGACAAAAGTGTCGCTCAAATGTATGGCATGATCCATCCCGGCGAGAGCACGACTGCGGCGGTTAGAAGCGTCTTTATTATCGATCCAGAGAAGAAAGTTCGCCTCACGCTCACCTATCCAATGAACGTAGGTCGAAACTTCGACGAAATCTTAAGGGTTATCGATGCCCTCCAATTTAGCGATAAACACGGCGTCGCAACGCCTGCGGATTGGAAGGTTGGCGATCGTGTTATCATTCCACCAAATGTTAGCAACGCAGATGCGAGCAAACAATTCCCACAAGGATTTGAAGAGATTCGCCCCTACCTTCGTTTTACCGAAATTAAGTAAATAACCTTACTACATTTCAGCCTTGGGTTTCGTCGATTGTTGGGTTTCGTCGCTTTGCTCCGTCAACGCCAACCTACAACCTACGCTTCAACGCGTGCGATTGACCAGACTTATTTTTTCTTTAACGAGGGTCTTGAGGTCGATGTTTCTCTTTTCGATATAAGCAGTATTCGTCGCCACCTGGGAGCTATTGGGTGGATTCCCCCAACGACCGTATAGCGGTTTTTCGCAAGTTATTTCCCCTTCCCAGGGATTGCGAATAATATAGCGGCCTTGGAATTGATTGAAGCGTGAAAAGGTTGCCGTATAAGGAAGGTCTTTCTCTCGTCCTCCAACGATGGGCTTCACTTTTTTGAAGACCAGATCTTGCCCAACTTCTCCGGCGACATAACGGGTGTGCAAACGCGTGAGCACGAAATTGGGGGAGAGCTGACGTTGCTTCATGTTTTTAGCCTGCTTCTTTTTTCGAAGACCTGAACGTGGAATACCGTCTCGGGTATCAGCAAGGAGGACGTCTCCACCAAGGGTTAAAAGATCTTCAAGACTTAAACCTGGAATACCCCGAGGACAGGGATCACACTTTCCTGCTTGCCAGGAATATTGAGTAACAACGGCTTTGGGTTTAGCCTCAAGAAGGGCATCAAAAACGGAAGTGTAGAAAGATGAGAAGCGACCTTTGGCGCTAGCTTTCAATTCGAAATTAGTAGGTATGTTTACCGATGGGTAATTGCCAGCCTCATAACGTTGGTTGTCGGCGAGGATATGAACAATGAGATCTTGAGTGCCTCTGGAGTTAATGAGTCCAAGTCGAATAGGAAGATTGAAATCTCCAGAATCATAATTGAAGCGAATGGGCGAAAGCAGGGCGCGAGGCTGTCCAGCTTTGCTTCCTTTCTTCATCTGTTTTACTTTTTTGATATTTACTTTTGCCACAAAAAAATACATTCCAGATTGAACATAAGGTTGGAAATACTTGGCTGCCTTTTTGGGAATATTGTAATTATTTTCGACGAGCCAATCTTCTAAGGCCGTTGAGTCCTCGGTGCTCAGCATAAGAATATCGTATTCAGCCACTAAATTTTGCTTCGATTTTTACCTGTGCCTTA
This sequence comes from Myxococcales bacterium, assembly GCA_026988815.1. Classification (GTDB taxonomy): domain Bacteria; phylum Myxococcota_A; class Bradymonadia; order Bradymonadales; family Bradymonadaceae; genus CALJNB01. The sequence continues at coordinate 3,429 of JALSKP010000174.1, forward strand.
GACCGTTGATTGCTCATCGCTGATTCCGCTTGCAGCAACGCGCCTTGGACGCCTAATGATTCAAAATCCCGTATTTGAGGTTCAATGCAGGGGTTTAGCTCCCAATATTCGACAAGGCGGGGTGCCGCTAAGGCGTCTACTTTGGCAAAAATCTTAGAAGATAGGGTCTTAACTTGGGATTTTTCGAGAACCTGGGGTACGGGAATGATCATCGCGAAATCTTCTAGGGGTCCCGTATAATCGTTCTGCATGGATAAAATAGTTGAGGTTCCATCTCTCATAAGAATGACGTTGGTTGCGTCATTATAGAGTTCCTGTTCACCCGATCCTACATAAAAGCCGCAGAAACCAAAGGCGACACTGGGGGAAAATGAAAGCAGAACCAATATTGCGCATATATTTCTCATAGGACTCCATCGTGTGATTTATACTTGAGACGAGGGTTGGAAAAAAAAGATCTAAATTTTTTTAGGAATCAGGAGACCTGAACATGCACATCTTCAAAAACTTGGGCGCCGAGTTCTTCTTCCAATCGCCGGTCGAAATCTTCCATGTCATAATCGGAGACGCTTTTACTATTTTCATCGGAGGAAAAAATAGAAACGCCAAATGTTTCAGCTAAGGTTTCGGCGCGTCTTGCCTCAAGTCCGTCGTTGAGTTGGTCTGCCAAAGTCGGAAAAGTGAATCCCTTTTCGTTTTGAAGGCCATCGAAGTCGAGGACGAGATTATTTGAAACCTTGATGGTTGTGCCATCTTGGGCCGAAGAAAACACTTTTTTAACCTGTATTTTTCGCTCTTTTTCGATGGCGACATTCTTTTCGAGGCGCTTTTGTTTTATCCAACGAAAGAGAGGAACCATGAAGAAGACGAATGAGAAAGAAAGCGGAACGATACCTAAGCCGATCCTAATCAAGGGCATGACACTATAACTTGTGAGCACGATAATGGACGCGATGAGGATGAAAATATTGAGGCCAAAGATCCATCGATTTGTACTTTTAGGATTTCCCGTAAGTAAGGGGAGTTTGATGATGCGCTCCCAATAGAGCGCAGGTGAGGGCGTGACGACGTAGCTTGGTTTGTCTTTTGCCGAAAGTAAAAGTTCAGCAAACTTGTAAATCAATGTACCATTTTCTGTGAAATCAACTTCTCCATTAAAACGCAATACACTCGCTGTAAGGGCGGTTCCGGCCTCTTCGAGGGATTGCCCAGATACTTTGGCCCAGTCGGCGGCGGTGATCTGTCCGTCGTTAGATCGAACAAATTGGGTGAAGGTTTTATGTGCGCCCAAAGGGTCTGTTTCTTTCTCTGGACCAAATACGAAATCGAATGTTTTTTGGTAGAAAGGTTTACTTACTTTTTTCTTCTTACGCTTAGGTCGCAAGCCTCCCGAGGCACCGTAAAAATCGATCCAGAACATGAATTCGAGAAGGCGAGCAAGGAGATGGAAGGGGATGAAGATAAGATCACCAAGTGCGCCGTCAGAGTCGGTTGAGGAGGCAGCGCCGATAGCTCCCACAGCCAGTGCGATGAGAAGGATCACAAAGACCGAGACATAGCCAATAAGCATTGCCAATATCCAGAACTTAAACATGACTTTAAAGACAGCCCACGCTTTCTTCTTGAAGGTATGCCAGAGATGTTTTTTATCGTCCCCGCGTCGGATGAAGCGTTCGTCAAATTGGTAGAGAAGGTTACCATCCTCGTCGACATCTAGATGGCTTTTGTAGATGCCAAGTAGACGTTTAAGTCCTCCTTCAACCTCTTCATAGGCAAGTCCGGTATCCGAACTTAGGTCACCAACAGTGGCAACACCTGCGCGATTGCGAAGGGCAGAAATGAGTTTATCTTCAAAATCGTATCGAGTCAGAGCCATGAAGCATCTTAAACCAAGACCTGAAAAAAGGAAGACTGAACTAATTATTCTCTCTGTCTGCAATAAGGGCGTTGAGGAGCCCTGACAGATATTGTAAGGACTAGGTATGGAAGATTTAAGTGGCGGAAGCCTAAGTTTAGAACAGCACTATGAAATCGAAAAGAGGGAGGGGATTTTTGCCGGTATTCACGTCTATCGTGGCACGCAGCATCCATTAGAAAAACCCATTTGGATTCACGTCATTCCCCACCCAAGCAAGGCACAACAACGCCGCCAATGGTTGGAGAACATACGCGCTAAGGCGCTTGAGGTCGCGCCAATAAAAGGTCCTCAATTTTATGAAATTCTTGATTTTGGCGCGATCGAAGGATCGCCTTTCATCGTTTACGCACGCGATGATTTCCACCGACTTAGCGAAGTCTTGGAGGTCGAAGGCACCTTGGATGCCTTGGCCACGGAACTGATTTGTTCGGGTTTAGCCGAGGCATGTCTCAATTTAAAAGAAAAGGGCCTACAGCACGGCGCCATCAATCCCGCCTTTGTTTTTCTTGGGGATGAAGGGCAAGTAAAGTTGATTCAGAGTGGATTTGACTTCTCGAAAGAAACCTTGGATGAGCTCAACCTTTCAGGTTTGTACGCCAAATATGCACTCGATGCCCAAGATAAGGTGTCCGATGCGTTTGGTATCGCTTGTCTCACCTATTCCTTGCTATCGGGCGTTCATCCCTTTCTCGACCGGGACGGCGATAAGGTTGTGGAGGCGCCCTCTCACCCCGCTGAATTTGGGGTAGATATGCAGTTTGCGGAAAAGATTTTTTCCCAATTTGATCCCTTAACACGCGATCTCTACGATTTGATTTCAGTTGATGAAGGGCCTGTTTCCGAAGAAAAGGAACATCACCAAATCCCCATTCCTGATGAGGAGGAAGAGCCCAAAAAAGTGCGTAAAAATCTAAAAATTGATGACGCCGAATATCTGTCTCCCAAACGAAATTATAGTTTATGGGCTGCCCTTGTTGTAATTGCGATCCTAGGCCTGGCGCTTATTTTCCAACCCAAAGACCTTCCCAGCGAGTCTATTGTTCGTCCGACAACGTTGACCTTGAATTCTTCTCCCAGCGAATCGGACGTGTTTTTGGAGGGCCAACGTATTGGTATTACGCCTTTTCAGATCGATCCTAAAATGTCCAAAGAAATGAAGTTAGAGATTCGAAAGGAAGGTTATGTGGATCAGAGTATTCTTATCTCGATGGATAACAAACGGCCACTCTTGAATGTTTCGCTCGTTAAAAAATAGTCTTTAAAAGAAGAACGTGTCGTTATGAGCGAGGTGGTTGGGGGGTGTGGTAGGATTTCAGGCAGATTTCTGGAAGAAATGGGGTAGGAAGTTGGTAGGTTACAACCTACCTCGCTCATAAGGACACGTTCCGTCTTTCAAAGAGTTTAACGAAGGAAAGGGGATTTAGATTCAAATCTTTTTTCTCTCGTTCAATACTTTTAAGATAAGCACAATTTCAAAGAGTGAAGTCTTTTTCCTAGATTTGTTGTCCGTAGAAAAAGCATTCGATCCTTTAACTGAGCCTCTGCCTGATTTATTTCCCTTTTTTATTCTTTTTTGATGTGGATCCAAAATCAAGATTTAAAACCCACGCTATCTTCTCTATAGTTCCACATTATTTTTTGAGAAATCTATGAACGAAAAACACTACGTCTATCTAATACCGGGATTTTTCGGCTTCGCAGATCTTGGCGGAATTACCTACTTTCACCACGTTCGACAAATTATTGAGCGCCGTTTTAGGGCAGCAAAAATTGACGTGGAAATTTACGAGATAAAAACCCTTCCCACCGCATCGATCGCCAGACGGACCGGACGTTTACTTGAAAAGGTCGCCCAAACGGCATTGGGAGAGGGGCCCATTCATTTGATCGGCCACTCCACCGGTGGGCTTGATGCCAGGCTTTTTGTTTCTCCTGGTGCCTCGGTCGATCTCTCGGGTCCCTATACTTTGGATGCGTTTGCAGATCGTGTTGATACGATCGTCACCGTTGCAACGCCCCATCATGGCACACCGATGGCGAATTTCTTTTCTTCTATCTTGGGTGAGAAAATTCTTTATCTGATCTCCCTCACGACGATTTACACGATGGAATTTGGCAAGGTTCCGATGACAATCATGCTCGCCTTGGGAGAAATATTCACCGAACTCGACGATCATCTGGGGCTTGAGGACTCCGTTCTTGATGGCCTCTACGAAAAATTATTTAGTGATTTTGATGAAGAAAGACAGGAAAAGATAAAAGCCTTCCTTGGAGAAATCAAAAAAGACCAAACCTTGGTGACCCAATTGACCCCCGAGGGAATCGCGGACTTTAATGCCATGTGTAAAATGCGCGAAGATACCCGCTATGGATCCGTTGCCATGAAAGCTAGGAAGCCGGGTTTAAAGTCGATCACCGAAATTGGACTCAATCCTTACCGACAAACCTCCCATCTGCTTTATCGTTTTCTTCATTGGCTATGTGATGACGATGATGCGCGTTATCCAGAATGCTCTGACGAAGAAATCGCGCTCTTTGAGCGCGTTTATGGAAACTACCCTGACCGAACGCAATCCGACGGCGTCGTTCCAACGCGGTCCCAAGTTTGGGGCACTTTATTTCACGTCGGAAAAGGTGACCATCTTGACGTATGTGGCCATTTTGACGATCAAGAGCGCGATCCGCCCCATTATGATTGGATTGCCACAGGAACCAGTTTTAGTTTTCCGCAATTCGAGGAACTTTGGAACGCTGTCTGTTCCTTCGTTCTTCAAGAGGGCTAAAACTTGATCGAAGCTAAAGCTTGGGCTAGCTTCCCACATTGCGCGCTCTTGCGTTCATTTATTTGCTAGGCAGTTATTATGCGAATTTTTTCTTTCGTTACTTTATTTTTAATTTCAATCTCAAGTTGCGCCGAATCCGGCCTTGAGCAGGAAGAGGTTCCGATTCGTCTTCAGAACGAGGATAGAAGACCAACGATAGATATGGGTTCAGGCGATAGATCATCACAACCTCAAGAAGATGTTGTTGAAGATGAAGATCAAAGTCAACCAGATGCAGGATGTTCGGTCGACTGTGAACCCGATACGATGCGCTGTTCGGGAAGAGATGTTGAGCGCTGCAATCTCGTTGAGGGCTGCCCCCAATGGACGGTTCAAATGTGTCCCCAAAGTCAAAGTTGTGACCAAGGAACATGTGTTTCCGCTCCAGAGTGTACGGATATGGATCAAGATGGCTACGGTAAAAATTGCCCCGCTGGTCCGGATTGTGATGACGCAGATCGCGACATTCATCCTGGTGCGCCAGAAATTTGCGATAGCAAAGACAACAATTGCGACACAACGATTGACGAAGGTTTCTCCCTTGGCGGATTGTGCACCCTCGGAATGGGAACCTGTCAAGCCGACGGTTTTTTAAAGTGTTCCCCTGACGGCGCATCAACGATCTGCGATGCCCAACCTCGGATGACGGAGACCGAAGTTTGCGACGGTATTGACAACAATTGCGATGGAAACATCGACGAAGGAGATGTCTGTGCGTTTTGCGCGAACGACCTGAATGAACCCAATAACGTTATTGGGTTGGCATCCATGGTGACCGAGTCCCAGCCTTTTTGGAGTGCTTTATGCCCGGGCGATGTGGATTATTACACCGTCAATACGATCGCTGGCAGAAGTTACCGGTTCAGCGTCAAATTTCCAGAAGCCTTGTCCGATTTGAAAATGGAAGGGTTTGGAAATACCACTCTTTTGGCGACCGCTGACGGGACCGGCGACGACCATGCACTCGTTTGGACGGCCGCCGCGAATACGACCTACGCTTTTGGCGTGACCAATAAGGATGCCGCCGAAAGTATTTATCGTGTCTCTTTTCGCGAGAATGCCAATATCGCATGCAGTGGCGAAGATGGATTTGGGCCCAACCAAGATATTAACACCGCCGTCACCATGCTTGCTCGGTGGCGGACAGAGGCCTATATTTGTTCTGGTACCCAAGATTGGTATCGCATCAAGGTCACGGCCGGTGATTCCATTTTCATCGAAGCTGACGGTCTTTTTACCGACGTCGATATTTACCTTTGGGGAGATGTAAATCGGGACAATCAATATACTGTTGTGCGCCAAGCCGCAGGTTTGGGGGATTCGGAATTTTTACGCTTTACTGCTACCTATACTGGAAACTACTTTTTCCACATCGACGCGCCCGGCGATTACGGGGCTTACGATATTCGCTGGGAACATTAAAAAGGATTGAAAGGAGGTGTGCATCTTGTTATCCCACTCTGGTGTTCGTTCATTTAGAACGATTCATCAAAGATGAAATCGATAAGGTGTAGATAATGAAACGCGTAAAACTTCCCATCATTCTTGAACCTCGCATTGAAGCCCGAGGAAAGAATAGAAAATCCGGCCCGGCGAGGCAAGAATTTAAGTTTAAAGAAGACGAGGCGGGGCCGCGACCGAGATGGATTCGCAAACGCTTATCGTTTAACCAAACCTATTTCGAAACCCAAACACTGGTAAAAGAAGCCAAACTTCATACCATCTGCGAGTCGGGACAGTGTCCAAACATCGTTGAATGTTGGGCTAGGAAATCGCTAACGATGATGATTCTGGGGAATGTCTGTACACGTAGTTGTGGCTTTTGCGATGTTCAAACAGGACGTCCAGGAGCAGTAGACCTCGAAGAACCGGCACGCGTTGCAAAAACTTTGGCTTCCTTAAATTTACGCTACGTTGTCATTACCTCCGTTGATCGAGACGATTTAGGCGACGGCGGTGCGGAGATTTGGGCCGAAACAATAACGCGTTGTAAAGAGGCAGCGCCGGAAATGGGCGTCGAAGTTTTGGTGCCCGATTTCAAGGGAAGTTTTGCAGACGCCCAAGTTGTCCTCGACGCCCTTCCCACATGTTTTGCGCATAATATCGAAACGGTCGAAGCCCTTCATCAAATGGTGCGTCCCCAAGCTAAATATGATCGCTCCTTGCAAATCCTCAAACAAGCCGCCGACGATGGTCGCGTTTTAGTAAAGTCAGGTATCATGTTGGGTCTCGGCGAAACCAACGAACAAACCTTAAAGACGATGCAAGACCTAGCCGATAGGGGCGTCAATATTCTCAACCTTGGTCAGTATCTTCGCCCTTCAAAACGTCATCTTCCGGTGATGCGCTGGGTCACCCCAGAAGAGTTTGAAATGTTTAAAGTCGAGGGCGAAAAGATGGGTTTTGAACACGTTGAATCGGGACCGCTTGTCCGCTCGAGTTATAAAGCCGACCAACAAGCCGAAGAAGTCGCCCTAAAAATAAAAGCCAATAAAGCTCAAGGGAAATGATTCCTCTACGAAAAGCTCTCCTTCTTTGCGCAATCGTTGACCCTGAAGTAAGTGCCTACGATTTGCCAGAAATAGTAAAAAAGCTTACTAATTCTGGTGTGCGCTATATTCAGTATCGGGATAAAAAAAACAATGATCGGCAGCGATTCGATAATGCTGTTGAGATGAACGCGATCTGCGCCGCCGCCGGCGCCTATTTTTTTATCAATGATCGTGTCGATATTGCGATCTTGGTCGGCGCTAGCGGTGTTCACTTAGGACCCGATGATTTGCCGCTACGTGCGGTTCGGAGCATCTCGCCGGATTTACTCATCGGCGCCTCAGCTGGAGACCCAGATCGGGCCGCTATACTCGAAAAAGAAGGCGCGGACTATTTGGGAGTTGGAGCAATTTTTGACGCGAAGGCAACCAAACCCAATGCCTCCCGACCAAAAGGCGTTTCGGTCATCGAAGAGGTTTCAAAAAACATTCAAATCCCCTTTGTCGGGATCGGTGGAATAACCAAAAATAACGCTCGCCAGGTTATCGACGCTGGAGCGGCTGGTGTGGCAATGGCGCGAGCGTTGACCCAAGCGGAAAATATTGAACAAAATGCCAGCGATTATTTCGCATGTTTGAAGGCAAATTAATCCTGTGACAGAGATCGGTCTGGCCTAGGGGCAGACAATGAAGAGACGAAGGAAAGGGTTAATTCGCCTTCGTTTTTTTACAAATTTTTGGCTTTCTTTTTGTTTGGCAACTTGGAGGGCTTAACGTTTGCTTCTTTTGCTGAAAAAGATCAGATCAATGGGGCATTATATTGACGCTTAGCGCGTTCCCGAATACAAACAACTGTCCGTAAAAAGGAGCTCGATTTGAGCATAGATAAATTTAAAAAATCGACTGTTGTGGATCCAAAAATTGCCAAGCGCGCACGCAAAGCCTTGGGCGATGAAAAGATTATCGACATGTATCGTGAAATGATTCTCATGC
>JALSKP010000175.1 GCA_026988815.1 Myxococcales bacterium
GTCATTTCAAATCCTAGCGTTCGTATTGAAGAGCGACATAGTATTGTGAAGGCGATCGCACAGAAAAAGGGATGGGATATTTTCGTGAGAAATTTTGCCCTCATCCTTGTCGACAACAATCGCTTTGCCGCTGTGTCGGCGATTTCGAAATCCTTGAATCGTCTTATCGATGAACATCGTGGAGACCTTCGAGCCCTTGTTACAACAGCGCGTCCGTTAAAGGACTCTCAAGCTGCAACCGTGAAAGGTGCGCTCGCTAAGATGACCGGAAAAAATATTATTCTCGAAACCCAAATCGACGAATCGTTGATTGGCGGAATCGTGACTCGCATTGGAAATAAAGTGTATGACGGTTCGGTGAAAACCAAACTTGCAGCATTAAAAGAATCGATCCTAAAGGACGTATAATGAGTATCAATATCGAAGAAATTAGCTCAATCATTAAAAATCAGATTGAGAATTATGATCAGAAAGTAGAAGTCGCCGAAACCGGGACTGTTATTTCGGTTGGTGATGGAATCGCTAGAATTTATGGGCTTGAGTCTGCTATGGCAGGCGAACTTCTTGAGTTCCCTCACGGCGTTTTCGGCATGACCTTGAATCTGGAAGAAGACAACGTTGGTGCTGCCCTTTTGGGTGATGATGCGAAAATTGTCGAAGGGGATACCGTTAAACGAACAGCGCGTATTGTCGACGTTCCTGTCGGTCCTGAACTTCTCGGACGTGTGGTCAACTCTCTTGGTGTACCCATCGACGGAAAGGGTCCTTTGGACGCAAAAGAGCGCCGACGTATCGAAGTAAAAGCGCCTGGAATTATTGCTAGAAAGTCCGTTCATGAGCCTATGCAAACAGGCTTGAAAGCGATTGATTCAATGGTTCCGATTGGACGTGGTCAACGCGAGCTCATCATTGGCGATCGTCAGACCGGAAAGACAGCCGTTGCCATCGACACGATCATCAACCAGAAAGATAATGACGTCAAATGTATTTATGTCGCTATCGGACAGAAGGAATCGACCGTTGCTCAGGTGGTTGAAAAACTACGTCAAGCTGGCGCCCTAGATTATACGATCGTTGTTGCATCAACGGCATCACAGTCCGCACCTTTGCAATACCTTGCGCCTTATGCCGGCGTTTCGATGGGAGAATACTTCCGCGACAACGGCGAGCACGCACTTATCGTTTATGATGACCTTTCAAAGCAAGCAGTTGCGTATCGCCAGCTTTCTTTGTTACTTCGTCGACCTCCAGGACGTGAGGCCTATCCTGGCGACGTCTTTTATGTACATAGTCGCTTGTTGGAGCGCGCTGCGAAAATGTCCGATGCTGAAGGCGGCGGATCCCTTACCGCACTTCCAATCATCGAAACCCAAGCAGGCGATGTTGCAGCCTATATTCCGACTAACGTGATTTCGATCACCGATGGTCAGATTTTCCTAGAGTCCGATCTCTTCAACGCTGGTATTCGTCCCGCTATTAACGTGGGTGTTTCGGTTTCACGTGTGGGTGGAGCCGCTCAGGTTTCGGCAATGAAAAACGTTTCAGGAACATTGAAACTCGATCTTGCGCAATATCGAGAATTAGCGGCTTTCTCTCAGTTTGCCTCCGATCTAGATAGAACAACCCAACTCCAATTAGCAAAAGGGGAGCGACTGGTTGAATTGCTCAAGCAAGCCCAGTACTCGCCTTTGAGTGTTGGAAAGCAAGCGATGCTTATTTTTGCTGCAAATGCGGGATACATTATGGATCTCGAAGTTGAGCAACTTAAAGACTGGGAAGATGGACTTTACCCCTTCGCCGAGTCGAAGAATGCAGACATCTGGAAAGATATTATTGGTGATAAGAAATTCGGTAAGAAGATTTGGGCCGCAGGCGAATATCGTAAAAAGCGCCACAATGATGTTTCTCCGGGAACCATTGCCGCATTCGATGTTCTTGATACTTACATGAAAGATTTCCTAGCTAAGGTCGGGTAAATGGCAAACCTGAAGGATATCCGAACGCGAATCGCGTCGGTTAAAAATACGCAAAAGATCACAAGCGCGATGAAAATGGTTTCCGCTGCGAAGCTTCGACGTGCCCAGCACGCCGCCGAATCTGCTCGTCCTTACGCGGTTAAAATGGCAAAGGTGATTTCTAGTTTGTCTGCACGGACCGACTCTTCAAAGCACCCTTTGCTACAGTCCAGTGACGATTCCGGTAAAACCCTTGCCATTGTTATCTCGAGTAATCGAGGATTGTGTGGTGGTTATAATTCAAGTCTTTTTCGTGAATTCGAAAGAGAGGTCGCAGCAGATCTGGGAACAGAATTTGAAGTGATTACGATTGGTAAAAAAGCCTCCCTTTATTTTAAAAACAATCCTCTTGAGGTTGTCGGAGATTATCCAGAGATAGTAGGCAATATTACTTTTGCCAAAGCCAAAGAAATTGCTCGATTGGCCATAAGCGAATTTACAGGCGGGAAGGTTGATGCCGTCTACCTGGTTTATAATGAATTCGTTTCGGCTATCGAGTACAGCAATCGTTTTCAGAAAATCCTTCCGCTTTCAATGGATAGCCAAGCGGACGAAAACGCGATGGGCGATTTTATTTTTGAGCCCGACGAACAAAGATTGTTGAACATGATTCTTCCAACAAACGTGGAGACCCAGGTTCTTCGTGCATTGTTAGAAGCCGAAGCGGCAGAACATGGCGCCAGAATGAGCGCGATGGACAACGCTACGACAAATGCAAACGATATGATCGAAAGCTTGACGCTTCAATACAACCGAGCGCGTCAGGCTTATATTACAAAAGAATTAGTTGAAATTGTTTCCGGGGCAGAAGCCCTACAAGGTTAGTGAGTACATAATGACTGAAGCGAAATTTGGAAAAGTTACACAGGTTATTGGTCCAGTTGTGGATATTACCTTCCCCGCAGATTCGGTACCACCGATTTTGAATGCCATTTTAATCACCAATCCTTCTCTAGATGACAGAGAGTGGAATTTGGTTCTTGAGGTTGCCCAACATCTCGGCGAAGGAACGATTCGTGCGATTGCAATGGATACAACCGATGGCCTCGTTCGCGGTATGGCCGTAAAAGATAGCGGTGACGCCATCATGGTTCCCGTTGGGGAACAAGTATTGGGACGTATTCTTAATGTGATCGGCGAGCCTGTTGATGAAATTTATATTGTCGTTCTTAACGATGGTACGATTGAGCGCGGAATGATGAGCGCCGAAAGCGATACCTCCGTTACGCTTAAAATTCGCGGCGACGGTGACGACTGTCATCACATCGAAGAGAAAACGATTTCTCGCGGTAATATTAAAGAAATCAAACGCCTTGAGACCGATAAAAAATGGGGCATCCATCGCGCTGCACCTAACTTTGAAGCCCAAGCTATTTCAACAGAAATGTTGGAAACTGGCATTAAAGTTGTCGACCTTTTAGCACCCTATTCTAAGGGCGGGAAAATTGGTCTCTTCGGTGGTGCCGGCGTTGGTAAAACCGTTCTCATTATGGAATTGATTAACAACATCGCCCAAGGCCACGGTGGATACTCAGTGTTCGCCGGTGTTGGAGAGCGTACCCGTGAAGGAAACGATCTTTACTTCGAGATGATCGAAAGTGCGGTGAATGTTTCAAACGGCGATTGGACAAAGTCAAAATGTGCGCTCGTTTACGGTCAGATGAATGAGCCTCCTGGAGCACGTGCACGTGTTGCACTTTCCGCGCTCACTGTCGCTGAGTACTTCCGTGACGTCGAGAACCGCGACGTACTCTTGTTCGTTGATAATATTTTCCGATTTACCCAAGCCGGTGCCGAAGTGTCTGCCCTTCTTGGACGTATTCCATCGGCGGTGGGTTACCAACCGACCTTGGCAACCGAAATGGGAAATCTGCAAGAGCGTATTACCTCGACCAAAGCCGGTTCGATTACATCCGTTCAGGCCGTATATGTTCCTGCCGATGACTTGACCGATCCCGCGCCTGCGACCACTTTTGCTCACTTGGATGCGACGACCGTTCTTTCACGACCCTTGGCCTCATTGGGAATTTATCCGGCGGTGGATCCTTTGGATTCAAATAGTCGTATTCTCTCAGAAGAGGTACTTGGTAAAGATCATTACGATACTGCGCGTGCCGTTCAGGCGATTCTTCAGAAGTACAAAGAGCTTCAAGACATTATCGCTATTCTCGGAATGGATGAGCTATCCGAAGAAGATCGACTTTCGGTTGACCGTGCACGTAAAATTCAGAAATTCCTTTCTCAGCCCTTCACTGTTGCTGAGGCCTTCACCGGTATGGAAGGAAAATATGTAAAACTAGAAGATACGATTGCGGGCTTCAAGGCGCTTATCAACGGAGAAGTTGATGACCTTGTTGAGCAAGCTTTCTATCTCGTCGGAACCATTGACGAGGCGCGCGAAAAGCATGAGCGCATCATCGCTGAGGCAGGATAATGTCAACCCTTCATGTAGAAATCGTAACCCCTGAACGCGCTGTTTTCGCAGCCGAGGCCACCGAAGTATTGGTTCCAGGCATCGACGGCGAACTCGGAATTTTACCCGGTCACTTGCCGCTTTTCACGACCATTCGTGTTGGCGCAATGACGGTAAAAGGCGTGGATGGAAAGGACCGCATTTTTTGTATTGAAGGCGGATTTGCCGAAATCCTCCCCGACCGCGTCATCATTCTTACCGATTCCTGCGAGGGATCAGAAGACACAGACGTCACTATTGCCCACGAGATGGTTGTTAAAGCCGAGAAAGCGCTCGCCGCTCTCCATGAAAAAGATGAAGATATTCACCACGAAGTTCGTGACGAATATTACGACGCACTCGACCGCGCCCGCCGTCGTCTTGCCTTTTCAGAACACCATAAAAGTAAGTAGGGTTACTAATATTAGTAATCAAGTTTATCTTAAGTTTCAAATTGCCCAATATATTTCGGGGGTTGGAGATTCAGAGAACTATTTTTGTTAGCTAAGTCTATCGTCTTAGCGGAAGCGATTGGATTCCCTGTGAAGTAGATCTTAACACCTCTCCAGCGCCTGGTTGTAACCTATGTGAGGACGATAGACCTTGAAAATTGTTATCGTCTTGTTTCTCATTTTAAGTTCTTGTCGATATCTGCCGTAAAAATGAAAGGACGTTAATGCGGGAGCTCTTAATATCGGTAAGAGACATGCTCGGAGGAGCCCGAAGAAGGATATTGCGCGATACGCGGAGCCGACGGTAAATTCATTTCTAACGTGTTTTTAGAAAAAGATGGAGAATACTTACGCCTGGCACCCTATGTTCTCCATCTTCGTGGCGATTGGATTTCGTGCGAAGTGGATTTATCGAACTTGAGTTGTAAAATTTGTGACGCAGACCGTAATTTTTTGATGAAGCGGGTCGGCCGCCTTTAAAATTGGACATCCGTCACGACAGCGTCGTTGACTCCCGCCGTGTACTGGTATTCGATAGTGTGAAAAGGCCAGGTGGTTAACAAGCTGACTTCGGCGGCCATCACTTTGGATAGTATTTCGCTCGGACTTTCGTTGGACTCTATGCTCGCATTCGCGGCGTTTATTGCAGTTCCTGCCATCGCGACTTGGGCGAGGGCCAAGGGAATAATAAGAGCCGCAGCGAGTAGTTTTCGTACGCCTTCCAATTGTGTAGCCGAGGGACGCGGATCGTCTTCGTGTCGATGATGAATTTCCCGTCGTTCAATTTACGGTAGGGAGCTTTTTTCGCGATACTCCCAACCAATGCAATATACAAAGATGTCATGCGTTGTTGGCCATCCAGTATTGCGATGATATCCTCATCGCCAAATAGATCCGCTTTTGTATTATGTTTGTTATTTTTTTGGTGATAGTTTTTCAGAAATTCGTAAAATCGAAAATTCTCAGTGTTCTCTTTACTCACGTTCCAAAAAAGAAAGGTGCCAATCGGATAATCTCTCATCAAAGAATCGAAAAGCCTTTCAATCTGCGTTGCGCTCCAAACGAACTCCCTTTGGATGGAGGGCAATAAATACTTTTTACGTCCTATATTCTCGATAGGTTTTTTGATTGTGATGGGCGTTTCATATGCTATTAAATACCTCGCCGGTCTGTTTTCTGAGATGGTGACTTGATCTCGTCTAGTATCAAATTAAAGCACGGAATCTTTCTATGCGGATTCCATAACGTCGGCCAAAAAATTAGTGAAGGGAACGATATCCTTTCGCACGCTGGCCGCTTCTAATACCTCCATATAGGAATCACGTTCTTCGACAGGAACCAGGTCCAAGGATAGCCCCCACTGGCCAGCATCAAATTCATTAAAACACCGCATACTCAAATCCGACCGCCGGTCTCGCAACAACGCGAAAATATGCGGGTTACGGTGGTTGAAGGACCCTCGGGCTTTTTTGAATCCTTGAGCCACGAAAATGCTCAAAAAATTACGCTCGTATTGCAATTCACATCGCGATCGCATATTCGACAGACGTATCTTTTTGACCTGGAGTCAGTATGAAATTCCGTCGTAGAATATTTGTCGTTGGTGGAGCCATTACCCCTTTCATCGGAAAGCATCATCCCGATTTTATCTGGAAGCGTCATCCCGATTTCGGAAAAAAAGAAAACCCAACCCTTGAAGAACACCTGACCACATCCATCCTTTCCTGCTTGGAAAATACAGGCGTTGAAGCATCGGCTATCGACAAAGGTTTTATCGGCAATTTCGCCGGCGAGCTTTTCTGTCATCAAGGCCACTTAGGCTCGATGGCCGTCCGCGCTCACGAAGGCTTTAACGGCAAAGCTTTCATGCGCGTTGAAGGCGCGTGCGCCTCAGGTGGCCTCGGTTTGGTTGCCGCCATTGATTCCCTCAACGCCATGTCAGACGTGGCGATGGTTGCTGGCGCGGAAGTGCAAACGACCGTTAGCGCGCGCGAAGGCGCGGCCCACTTGGCGACCGCATCGCACTGGGAAAGTGAACGCTCGCTCGACGAGTTTACCTTTCCTGCAACCTTTGCTCGCCGTTCAAAAGCCTATCGTGAAAAGTACAATGTGAGCGAAGAAGACATGGCACACGTTGTCGTAAAAGCCTACGCCAATGCCAATAAAAATCCCCTTGCGCACATGAAGACCGTCAACATGACGCTCGAAAATGCGGCAGCGGCCAACGATCGAAATCCGAACTTCTTGGCCAATGAGGATCTTCATGATTTCCTCAAAGTGTCCGACTGCTCACAAGTTTCAGATGGCGGGGCGGCGATAATTCTCGCTACCGAAGAAGGCCTTAAAAAGCTCGGCAAAAAACCTGAAGATTGCGTCGAAATTCTTTCCTACGGTCACGCGACAGCAGCCCTTGGTAAAGTAAGCGATTTTACTTCTTTTGATAACGGAAAAGCGTCGATTCTTGAAGCCTATAAAGACGGCGGGATTTCGGCGAAGGACGTTCAGGTTGCCGAAGTTCACGATTGCTTTAATATCGCCGAAATCTTGATGTATGAAGCGATGGGTTTTGCCGACGCAGGAAAGGGCGCCTTTTATGCCAAAGAGGGTCACTCTTCTTTGACTGGAAAAACACCCGTAAATACGGGCGGCGGATTGATGGCCTTTGGTCATCCCGTTGGCGCCACAGGCGTGAAGCAATTGATGGAAATCTACCGTCAAATGAAAGGTCAATGTGGCGATTACCAATTGTCCTCCATTCCAACGACAGGTTTCACAGCAAACATGGGCGGCGACGACCGTACGACCGTTTGTCTTGCAGTGAGAAACCTCTAAATTATGAATTGGTATAAAGGTAAAAAAGTATTCATCACCGGCGGCTCTTCGGGCATCGGTAAATCGATGGCTCTTTTGGCGGCTGGATACGGCGCCGATGTTGCCATTGTTGCCCGAGGTCAAGCGCGACTCGATGAAACTCTCGCCGAGCTAAATAAAATCGGAAAAGGGAAATACTTCGCCTACAGTTTGGACATTTCAGACGAGGAACAAGTAAAAAAGATTACTAAATTGGCGCTCCAAGATCTTGGTGGTTTGGATGTGCTCGTTAATAATGCCGGCGTTGCTGAACCGGGTTATGTGCAAGAATTAAAAACCGATGTTTTTGATGCGATGATGAACATCAACTACTTCGGTACCGTTCATATCACGCGGGCTTTTTTACCTTTTCTCACCGAGCAACAGTCGGGGCATATTTGCAATGTGTCTTCCGTTGTGGGTTTCATGGGCGTCTACGGTTACACGGCCTATGGGGCGAGTAAGTTTGCGGTGACGGGATTTTCCGAATGCTTGCGTCAAGAACTTCTCGAGCACAATATCGAGGTCTCGGTGGTCTATCCACCCGATACCGATACGCCTCAATGGCATGCCGAGAATGAAGTCAAGCCAGGTGAGACGAAGATGCTCTCGGGAACGATCAAGGTGATGCAACCCGAGGAGGTCGCCCAGATCATGCTTTCCGGAATTGCCAGTGGAAAGAAGCATATTGTTCCTGGTTTTAAGTCGAAACTCATCTATTGGGCCAATCAACATATCCCCTCCATTGTTCGTCTTTTTATCGATTCGGATTTAAAAAAGTATGCGCGTCAATCGTCAAAGCGCTGACGTCTCGCATTCAAAGAAACGTGTTTTTTTGACGCTTTGAGAACCCTGCCAACCGAGTTAGGCGATGAGAGAGGCTTAAATCTGTTGGCATTATTATTGGATTCAATAAGGGATAACCCCTCCCGGAGATGGAATGCAGTACCCTTCTTTTCTCGTTTTACCGTGCCTTTTGTTGTTTTCACCTTCCGCATTTGCGGACGATTTTGAGGTGGCCGATAAAACGGAGATGAAAATCACGAGGGTGGATCAACACACCTTAACAGGTGTGGTTTCTGGGAGAAAAGTGAAGGTTCGTCTTCTTGGTCTGACGTGTAGTGCAAAGAAATCGACAAAGAGAATTTCTAAGTTAGTGAAGGGAAAAAAGGTTATCCTGCGTTCGGATAAGGCCTTCCTGCCGATCCTAAAAGACACCCAAGATCGTTTTGTGGCCTATGTTGATTTTAAGGGTGCAGATCTAGGCGCCACGCTTATTGAAAAAGGGATCTGCGTTGGAACGACGAATCGCACGCATCCCAAAGAAGCCTCTTACGCATCTAGATAAGTAAACAAGATAAAAAAAAGACGTCCAGTGGGGACGTCTGATTAGGGGGTAAGTTCGAATGTCCTTAGTTGGCCCGAACTTCCATCGTCGCGACCTCGTCTTCGTCGTGTCGCCGAACGTTCTCGGCATGCAAGCCTTTTGGACCTTGATGGAGTTCGAAACGAACTGCCTCTCCTTGTCGAAGGGTCTTGAATCCATCGCCTTTAATTTGAGAATAATGAACAAAAATGTCTTGTTCGGACCCATCATCGATGAAGCCAAAACCTTTTGCATTGTTGAACCACTTTACTGAACCGTCTGCCATAATTCCTCCGAATTATAATCCTTCTTTCCGGGATCTATTAATATTTAATAGAATAAAAGGGAATTTCAGCGCTTGGGTCAAGGTTTTGAAGTTCTTATTTGTTTGAGAAATGATTACAGTGAGAGTGTAATCGATTGGAAGGCTATTTCAGTTTAGATTCGTATTTTTTGATGATGGCATCAACCCGAGCGAGGTACTTCGAATCAGGGAATACCCGCTTATATGCCTGATAAGACGTGATTGCCTCTTTGTATTTCTTCTTTGCTGCGAAACATTGAGCTTTCGTATAGTGGGACATCGCAAATTTTGGGAAGGCGTTTGTAACTTGATCATATTTTTCAATAGCTTTGAGATACTTTCCCTGCATTTGAAGAACCATGCCCAGGCCGTGTAATGCCGCAGGATTGTTTGGGGCCTGTGTTTGAAGGTAGGTGTAGGTTTCGTTGGCGGCATCCCATTGGCGAAGAAACACGTAGGAGGCGCCCAAGTTGATAATCATATCGATGGACGATTCGCCAGCGGGAACGTAGACGAGCCCTGCGCGATAAGAATCGACGGCTTGCTGATAAAGACCTCTTTCTTGATAGAGATTGCCGAGGTTAAAATAGACGACCGGCTCTTTATCGCCGCCGTTTTTTAGCGCAAGATCGAAGGAGTTAAGCGCGTCATTGAAATCTCCTGCCTGGATTTCGGCGATGCCACGGTTGAGGTAAATATCCCACCGTTTCTCGACATTCTCCGCTTTTTTGTAGACCGCGATTGCCTTTTTCCACTCCTTGGCTTCTAGGTGTTTATTTCCACTAATAAAAAGTTCTTGAACAGAAGGTCCTTTTGATTCCTTCACCTCTTGAACATCTGGTTTAGGCGTTTTAGAACACCCTATGGAAAGAATAAGCGTAAGCAAAAGAAACGGTATTTTCATGGAATCCTCTAAAACAAAAAAAATCTTTATCTGCGTTCTTCTTCTACACTGTTTACCCTTTTTCTTACAAGGATGCCATGGCTCCAAAAAGACAGAGGAGCATGTGCAAAACGAGAAACCAGCACCAAATCGTCTCATGCAGGCTATTTTAGACGAATTCAAAGCGCGGAAAATTTCAATCTATCTTCGCGATGACGAAAAATTATTGGTCGTCAGTGCGTATGAGTTGATTGGGAAGGAATTGCGGCATCGCTACGTTGCTAAGGTCATCAGAAGCAACAGAGGGCTTTTTTTCAAACTCCGTTCAGTTTATGAGCGCCTCGACAGACGAGAGCAGCCTCCGAAATGGATCGAGGCCCAAGGCGAGGCGACCCACAAAAAAGCGTATCTGGACGAGCAGAAGTTAGGCATCGCGATTCGCGATCGATTTCAATGAAAATGTTCAGATTGGATCTTTACGACAAATAATAATTGCGTCAATCTACCTCAAAACTCCATTGTGTCGTTAAGAATGAAGATTGAAGAACATCTTAAAAATGTTGAACTCAGAACAGCCGTTTTGTTTATCGACGACGAAGAAAACGTGCTTCGGGCGATTATGAGAACGCTAAGGGATGAATCCTTTCCCATTTTTCGCGCACAGTCGTGGGAGGAAGCCCAGGTTATCTTAAAAGAGAATGATGTTGGTGTTGTCGTTTGCGATAGAAATCTTCTTGGTGAAAATTCGGGAATTCAGATTTTAGAAGAGATGCGAGAATCTTACCCTAAAATCGTGCGTATTATGCTCACCGGAGATACGGAGACTCACACCTTACTTTCGTCCATTAATCGTGGTCAAGTCTATCGATTTATCGCCAAGCCGTGGAAGAGTGAAAATCTTATCAGCGCGGTGTCCGAGGGGTTAGAACTGTATCATTTACGATCCGACAAAGATCGATTCGAAAAAGAACTCATTGGCCTCAATCGAAAACTTGAGGATAGAATAAAGTTGGCGACCCAAAGGGTTGAGTCCCTCTACGGCGAACTGGACGAGAGTTTTGATCAAACCATCAACGTCCTCCTTTCCATCTTAGAACTACATTCCTCACTTTGCGTGGCACACGTTAAGCGCACCGCCGTTCGGGTTCGCGCGTTGGCTAGAACCTTAGGATGTCCGCCCGAAAAAATAAAAATTTTACAACGTGCAGCCCTGCTCCATTGGATTGGTCTGACCTCGGTGGAATCCACCTTCTTTGACACCCATCTTTGGAATATTCCAAAATCGGAAAAACCCATCTGGGAATTTCACGCTCTTCTCGGCCGACAGGCCTTACTGCCTATTCTCAATTTAAAAATTGAAAGCGAGATCATCGAGCATTATTTGAGACCCGATCTCGCACCAGAATACATTCAGTTAGATTGCCAAATCCTAGCCGCATCCAGTTTTTTCGAACATGCGATTCCGATCATTCGCCAGGGCCGAAAAAAACTCGATAAAAGAGAACTTGATGCACTTCATATACGATTTAATGAGCATTATTATTTTCTCGACCCAAGCGTTGTCGCCCATCTCTTCATTGCTGGAAAGCCTTCCTCACGAGAACGTGCGGAATCGCGGTGCGAACTTTCAGGGTTAAAAAAAGGTATGGTTCTCAGCCGCCCCATTTCCACCCAACATGGCATCCCTATCGCTCCCGCTGAGATTAAGGTTGACGGCGAACTTATTCAGACATTGCAAGAATATGGCGGGGAACTCTCGGAAGTCTTTATCTGGGACGAAACGACGAATTCCTAAAAAGCGTGCACCATCCTGGGCATTCTTGGAACACTTCGATATACCCCAATCATGGAAGGCTCCCTGAAACAAAACGATATCGTGATTCTCACCCTGAACGCGCGATTTATTCACTCCGCGTTTGGCTTACGCTATTTGAAAGCCAATCTCGGAGACCTGCAAGAACGTTGCGCCTTGTTGGAGTTCACCATTCACCAACGACCTATCGATATTGTTGAGAAAATTCTTGCAGAAGATCCCAAAATCGTCGGCTTGGGAATCTACATTTGGAATGTCCTTGAAAGTACGCGCGTTGTTTCCTTGCTCAAAAAAGTAGCGCCCGAGATTAAAATTGTTTTGGGCGGCCCCGAGGTATCCTACGAATGGGATAAACAGAACATCATCACACTTTGTGACTACCTTATTTGCGGGGAGGGGGAGTCGCAATTTAGTAAACTTTGCGAAGATATTTTGGCAGGACAGCCTCCCAGGGAAAAAATATTCGCGGCCTCGCCCGTTGAGATAGCTGATCTTAAATCTCCCTATGGGTTGTACGAGGATGAGGATATCGAAAACAGAATTATTTACGTCGAGGCCTCCCGCGGTTGTCCTTTTCGTTGCGAATTTTGTCTGTCCGCTCTTGCCAAGTCCGTTCGTCAGTTTGATCTCGATGCGTTTTTGGACGAAATGGACGCGCTCGGAAAACGGGGCGTCCGGCATTTCAAATTCGTGGATAGGACCTTCAATTTAAAACTAGATATTACGCTGCGAATCTTGGCTTTCTTTAGAGAGCGTGTGGACCAAGGCTATGTGGCGCATTTTGAGCTCGTTCCCGACCGTCTTCCCGAAGCCTTACGAGATGTGATTGCAGATTTTCCGCCCGCCACTTTGCAATTCGAAGTCGGCATCCAGACCTTTAATGTCGACGTTGCGAAGTTAATCAGCCGTCGCCAGAACTACGCAAAGTTGGAAGATAATTTCGCCTTTTTGCGTGACCACACCTCCGTCCACGTTCATGCAGATCTCATCGCCGGTTTACCAGGTGAGGATCTGAACTCTTTTGCGATCGGTTTTAATCGTTTGGTTGAATTAGGACCCGAAGAGGTGCAGTTGGGGATTTTAAAGCGCTTGAGAGGTACACCGATTATTCGCCATACCGACAAATACAAAATGGTGTTTAGCGATTATCCGCCCTACGAAGTGTTGTCCACCCGAGAGGTTAACTTTCAAGACATGCAGGCCATGAAACGTTTTGCGCGCTACTGGGATCTCATCGGAAACTCTGGCAATTTTTTACACACCTTGAAATATATTTTGGGAGAGGATCCCTTTGCCTCCTTCATGCGTTTTTCGAAATGGCTTTTCGAGCAAACCCAACGGACTTTTAAGATTTCGCTGGCACGTCTGGTCGGCTTGGTCTTGGACTATCTCGTAGCCGAGGGAAAAGATGCCGTCGAAATGGCGCACATTCTCGCCGAAGATTTTCGTCGACCCGGTCGCCGGAAAATCCCCAAAGCGCTCCATCCTTGGATCGATAAATCGCTATGGTCGGTGAACATTGACGATAAAAAAAGTAGCGAACGTTTCGCCCGTCAGGCCAGGTTCCTCACTTCCGAGGAAGGCGCTACTCAATCTTAGACTTGCGTTATCACCTATGGTAGAGGTGCTCATTAAAAATTCGGACGGCTTCATGAAAAAATATCTTATTCTTCCTCTTCTTCTCTCCTTTTTCTTCTCCTGTTCTGACGATAGTTCGGACAATAATGGAGAGATTATCGAACAGGATAGGCGAGTCTTTGTCGATGGTGGGCAAGACGTGGGGATTGTCGAGGACATGAAAGCGGATGCGAGTCAGCCCGACTTGGGTCCCTCAGATATGGCCGACAGTGGTTTTGAGAAAACCGCGCTTTTCGAACCCGGTCCGCATAATATCGGATACCGCAACTTAAGTTTTCAGTACACCACCGTCGATCAAATGGATCGTACTTTGCGTGTCGCGGTATGGTATCCCACCGCGGATACGGAGGGGAAAAATGCGAGATATTATAATCTCATCAATCGTCCTGGTATTTTTCTCGATGCAAGTATTGTAGACGATACCTTTCCAGTTGTCGTATTTTCCCATGGTAATTCAGGTTTTGGGGAACAGTCCTTTTTTCTTGCAGAATTTCTGACAAGCCATGGTTATGTTGTCGTCGCGCCCGATCATACTGGAAATACCTTTCAAGAGGGTGGGGCAGACCTCGCTGTAGTGACTGCGTTTCGTCCTCAGGATATAAGCGCAACGCTCGATTTCCTTGAAGCTTTGCCGCCCGAAGATCCTCTATTTGGTAAACTCTCCGACAAAATTGCGATGAGCGGTCATTCGTTTGGCGGGTATACGACCTTGGCTGTGTCTGGGGCGACCTTTGATGTGGATGCAATTCTTGCGGGATGTCCAGGTGTAACGCCGGCCCAGATTTGTACCTTTTTAAACGACGGTGGCTCCGATATTTTTCGAGCGGGATTTCATGATCCGCGGTTTAAGGCGGCTATACCGATGGCCCCTGCGGGCGCTGGACTTTTTCAGATGGGCGTTTCGGCGATTGATATTCCGACCTTATTGTTCACTGGCGGGCAGGATAGGACGCTTCCCAATGCGAGAGAAGGTGATCCGATTTGGGCTCAATTTAGTGCCCCTGCAACCCGCATCAATATTCTCAAAGCCGGTCATTTCACATTTACAAATATTTGTTTGCTGGCCGGAACGCAGCAGCCTTTCAAAGACGACGGGTGCAGCGACGCCTTCATTCCTTCCGAAGAAGCCTTTAGTATTGTGAATGCTTATAGCTTGGCATTCCTCGAAAAACATCTTTTCGGAAAAACAGAGCATGATGCATTTTTAGCAAGTTCTGGCGGATTCGCCTTAGATCTTCTTCTTGAAACGAAATAGTATAGGTGTTTACTTTGCGTATTTTTTTAGTTCTCATTTTTCTCTTATCCTCTTGTTCTGAAGACCCCATTGAACCTCTATGTGGAAACGGCGAGTTAATCGAAGATGGTACAGAACAGGTATGCTTGTTTACTAGTCCAGGAACGAGCTTAACCTGTCCTTCCGCCTTTCCGCTGCAAACTAAATTCTCTTCGGGAGCACGTGTATGTGCTGCTCAAAGCGAGATTCCTGGAAGTTTGGTACGTAAGCTCGAGACCATGGGATACATTCCTGAAAGTGATGTGAATAACAATAATGGAAACAATCCCATAAATAATGGGACGACGAACAATGGAACGACAAATAACGGGATTGTAGGAACGCCAATTCCGATTCAGTTTCATCTCCGCTTCACGAGCGCGACGCCTCGCGACCTTTATATTCAAACAAGCGACCGAACAAATAGTGTAGGTTGGTTTACTATTCGTCGTGAAGGCAAGGTGGTCAAAATTTCACCGCCCTGTGATTTTTCGATCTGCGGCGAGAATAACGCCGTCGATTGTCAGCCCACCGAAACGGCGCTTTTTTTGGACCAACAATTGACCAATGACCTTACTTTTGATTGGGATGGTTTTTCCTATCGTGAAGAAGAGGGATGTCTCATTAAGGAAGTTCCAGAAAAAATGGGCTTATGGAATGTCGAGTTTTGTGTGGCCGATGAGGTTATAGAAAGCAACGTCGGATCGATCCTCAACGGCGACGTGACTTGTGTAAATGAGGATTTTATTCCAGGGATGCACCGTGAAGTTATTTCTGATTTCCCCTGATCGCATCATAGATCTCATAAAAATCTAGTTGCCAATAAAAAACACGAATTAAAAAATTTTCGGCGGGTTGATTAAAAAGAGGTTTGTTCTTTGGAATGAAGAGAAGTCCTCTACCTCTGGGAGAGGGCGCTGGGAAGAAGCGCCTTTGGCGCTCCGGAGGAAGTACCTTGGGGTGCAAGGGTCATTTGTGCAGCTCTGCTGTAGAGGGTCGTCAACGAAAGCAAGTTCTCGCAAAATCCCGCTGATATGGATCACCACTAGATCACACTACGCAGAGTCGTATTAAATAATCGATTTTCTTTTGATTCTCTGATATCGTCTAAGTGGGAACGCATGACGATGAGAAGGAGTAGAATTGGGAGAAATATCAGACAACAATAGCGAGTTGGTGAGCATGAGAATGAACGAAATCACAGAAATGGTTTCGTCCTTTCAAAGTTCATCAGCGGCATTAGAAAACGCAAGAGCATCAGGAGGATTGGTACTGGTTGTAGACGATGAACCTGCCATTCATCGGGCGCTACAACGCGTTTTAAAATCAATGCAAATTACAATTGAAGGTGTATTGAATTCGGTGGAGGCAGAAAAGGCGCTTTCGGAAAAGAAGTTCGATCTCATTATTTCCGATTTGCATATGAGCGGCGGAGGAGGGCTGGCGCTCTTGGACGTCTTGGAGGAAAAGGGGGTCACAGAGCCTGTAATTATGATGTCTGGCGCGCCGACCGTTGAATCGGCAATCGCTGCAGTCAATCACAATGTTTATAGTTACCTTACCAAACCCTTCGACGTCGAAGAATTGAAGAGCCTTGTCGGCAATGCAATAGCGCTATCTCGACAAGAGAAAAGTAAAAGACCTTACGGTATTACGTTGCGTAAGAAATCCGTCATAACCCAACAATTTGAAGCCGCTTTGGACTCTCTTTGGATAGCCAAACAGCCCATTGTTAATATTCGGCGCAGTTCGGTTGGGTTCGAACTTCTCCTTCGAAACGAAGAGAGTAGTTTGAAAAAACCGGAAGGATTCTGGGATTGTGCCAGCGAATTGGGACGTGAGGAAGAACTGAGCGAGGCGATTTCGATGCGCGCGTTAGAACTCATGGATTATCATCCTCACCATACTTTCTTTTACAATCTACATTTTTCAGAACTAGGCGGAAATTTCTTTTCTCGCAAAGCCAATCCCTTGCATAAATTTGCAAACAGGGTCGTCTTGGAAATTTCAGATCGCAAAGAAATTACGAGCATTAATTTGCCGGAAAAAGTTCGGCGATTGAGGGAGTTTGGATACCGCTTTGCTATCGATAAATTCGGTTTGGGCGGATCAGATTTAGAAAAATTATTTCAAATCCAACCCGAGCATATTAAGTTCGGAAGAGCGCTTACCAAAAATGTTCATAAGCGACCCGAGAACGAAAAACTCATCGTACGCTTCGTCGAAATTTGTAAAGAAATACGAATTCTCGTGATCGCTGAAGGCGTCGAAAGTCAGGAAGATTTTTTGAAATTAAAAGAATTGGGTGTGGAGGTTTTTCAGGGGTTTCTATTCGGAAGACCCGTCGGATAAAAGAAAAATTCTATTAAGAAAAGGTCGAAATGTCGATTTGTCGAATCGACCGAATCGCTGTTTCATCTCCAGAAATTTTCACGGCATTTGCCGCGAGTTTTTCTAGTTGTATACGTGTTAAGGGCTTATCGATCGCGTTAATATCGTAGGCAATTCCATATTTTGGAAAATCGATGTGGCTGGATTGAATGCTCGAAATGCCTGCATCAAAAATACAATCGGAGACCGCTTTTTTAGTACCGCGTGCATCAGAGTGCACCACCGATAGAATGTATTTGGGATTAGCGCTGCCCACTCCAATGGCGCGACCAGGCGCAAAAACGCAATCTCGGATAGTACCATTGGTATTGAATCCCTTGGTCGTCCCTGCAACATAGTCGGCAATGCGGGGTTGGGCCTCTTGGGTTGCCGCACCAATGTGGGGTGTGCCAATAATTTCAGACATATCTGAATAGGGGTTTTTCCAAACGTCGCTCTTACTTCCCGGCTCCTCTGGAAAGACGTCAATCGCCGAATAACTGATATGTCCTTCTTTTACCGCACGCTTGAGGTCTTCTGGATCGAAGAGGAATCCGCGCGCCGCATTAAGGAAAATGCGAGGGCTATTTTCACCACGATCGGCGCCTAATTGACGAAAATGATCGTAGGTAAAGAGGCCCTTATTCGTACCGCCTTTTTGATCCTCAGCCGAGACATGGACGCTTACAAAATCCGCTTTTCTGAAGGCCTCTTCAATGGTTTCACAAGGCGTCCAACCCAACGCTTTTCCAACCTCCACTGCAATTTCTTTGGAGTCGTAAAAGTAAACATTCATATCAAAATAGTCCGCCATTTGTGCGACTTGTTTTCCAATATTTCCCAGTCCGATAATCGAAAGGTTTTTGCCCATGATTTCGTAACGCGCTTTATTATCTTTGGTCCATTCGCTCACGCGCGTTCTTTCTACTGCGTGGAAAATCCGTCTTGCCATACAGATCATTTCGCCAAAAACCAATTCTAAAACTGAGCGTCCGTTACTTACCGGATCGTTCATGACGAGAATGCCGTGCTCGGCACATTTTTGCTTGTCCACCGAATCGTCTCCGATGCAGCAAAGCATAATTGCAGCAAGATTATCAGAGGCCAGTAGAACCTCTTCGTCGACAATGAAACGACTGCGCTTGTAGATGAGATCGTGTTGTCCTTTTTTGAGCGTTTCAATGATCTTCTCGCGATCAAGGGTGGCCGATTCAGGCATGCGTTCCGGTTCAATCCCCTGCGCTTTTAATTGTTCATCTAAAAGGCGACTCGGATTCTCAAGTATGAGGGCTTTCTTAAATCCGTTTTCTAAAATACGTACATTTGTCATTTACTTCTCTTCGCGTTCTGGCGTTTCGCCAATCCAATTACGCGTCGATATTTACCTGTGATCGGCTAGCCTTTCAAGCCCAAGCGTCGTCGATCAAAAAGTGGAGTGTTATCGCGCTTTTTTGGAGTAGAATTGCGTCATTAGTTAAGAAGATCTCCGATGTCGAAATCGCGCATCAACGCGCCAGGTCGAATACGCTCGTCGATAGGACGCACCGTTTTGAGTACCGTCTTTTTATATTTCTTAATGGCGCGCTTCCAGGCCGCAAAGCCGCCACCGTTCGCATAAACATCCTCGGCAACATCGGCCATATCCCAACCACCTTGGGAAATTTGGTATTCCACCCATGCCCAACGAATAGACGTCGAACGAATATCGACACCTTTTCCGAGTCCTTGGTGTACCAAGCGGATTTTCTTTTCTAGAGATTTTTTATTCTCAAAAGGAGATCCATCAAGCGGCGTTCGTTTTTTTGCAACAAGTGGACTCATGCCCAACGCCACCTTACAAATCGTTGAAAGCTCACCGACGAAATCGATCATCTCTCGTATATCGTCTTCGCTTTCATCAGGATATCCAAACACCATATATAGCTTGAGTTGTTTCAACCCATGGTCGGCAACCAAATGGGCCGCTTTAATCAGATGCTTTTCTTTGATGTGTTTTTTGGCGAGTTTTCGCATGCGCTCGCTGGCCCCATCGCTTGCCACGGTTAATGTTCGCGCACCGCCTTTGGCCAACAACGCCACAAACTCATCATCCAAACGATCTGCGCGCAAAGAAGACAATCCAATTTCTCGCCCGCTATCGACGATAGAACGAACGATTTCTTTTATCTTTGGATGATCCATTGTCGCCGCTCCGACCAGACCCACGCGCGTTGCATGGTCGGGAATCGTACTTAATATTTTTGTTGGCTCAAAGGTTCGCATTCCACCATTGGTTGTCCGGCGCATCACACAAAAGGTGCATCCGCGATGACATCCACGCGCGTTTTCGACGAGGTGCATATTAGAAAGTTCGGTATTCGGCGTCGTGATAACCGAATAGGCAGGAAGTAAATCATCGCGAGATTGGGCGATGGGAACCAGGGTTTCGCCGTGAATATGAGGCACATAGACGCCAGGCAGAGTCGCGACGTTTTCGTAAAATGACTTACGATCTTTGGCCGTGAACCACATGGAACAAACGATATGAATGAGTTCGTCGGCTTCGCCTAAAATCATGACATCGGCAAAAGGTGCGATTGGTAAAGGGTTCGCAAAAGTGATCGGTCCACCAATTAAGATCAGCGGTAGGTTTCGACCAACTCTGTCACTTGCTCGGCAGGGAATACCAGCAAGCTCCATCGTTTCAATGAGGCCCAAGACTTCCAATTCGTAGGAAAGCGAGACACCGATAACATCAAATTCGCTGATATAGCTTTTGGATTCGTAAGTGAAGAGAGGCTTGCGCGTTGCTCGAAACGCGTCCGTATCGTCGGGCAAAAAGGCGCGTTCACAAACCACCGAGTCGGTCTCATTCAAGGCACGATAGAGAGACTGAAACCCCAAAGAGCTCATTCCAATTCGATAAGGGGAGGGATAAAGAAGCGCGACGCGATGGGGCGCGACCTTATAGATCGTGCCTTTTTCTTCGCTTAAGCGCTTTTCGATTTGCTGTTCTATGTCGTGAATTTTCGCCATTGCAGGCACACTAACATGAATCCACATAATATATAGAAGGAGAGTTGAGTTTGAAAAATTCGTCTGGTTGTATCGCTCCCTTTCCCCTAAGTAGAGGACGTCAAAAGAGTTCAGAAACGGATTTTGAATAATGAAAATTTTCATACCCTTCTCAATTATTTTTCTCTCCACCCAACTCGCTGTTACGCAGGAGTCTATCGTTTCGACGGCCGAAGAACCCGTCGAGTTGACGACCAAAACCAAGATTCACAACGCACCAATCAAGGAAACGCCGATCGTTCCAGAATTGAGGATCCAGGAAGAAAAAGAGCCCCAGCTTGCTGGGTTTTATAAAGGAAAGTTTTTCTTACGCGATGCTGAGAATAAATTTCGCTTTAGTCCAAAAATTCGTTTGCAGATCGATGCCACAAGCGCCTTTCCGGAAAAAAATGCGGCGAGGAAAACAACGGTGTTTTTACGTCGGGCTCGGCCCGAATTATCTTTTGGGTTGTTTCAGGAAAAAATCCAAGCTTTCCTCGGCGCCGAATTGGCATCAAAAGCCCCCAATATTACTGACGCGTGGATTCGCCTATTTATCCATCCCTGGTTCTCGCTGCAGTTCGGACAGTTCAGCGTTCCTTTTACTTTGGAGGCGATGACGTCCAATAAGTACATCGACTTCATCGAACGCGCGGCGATCAATACGAACTTAACACCGGGCGATAAAGAACAAGGACTGATGCTTTTCGGCGGCGCTAAAGACGGATTATTTATCTACCATGTTGGCGCTTTTAACGGTTCTGGACAAAATAAGAAGAACGAAAATGGCGTATTTGATGTCACCGGCCGGGTGGCCTCAAAACCTTTGGTGCGAAGCGAAAATCTTTTCTCCAATCTTCAAATTGGCGGCTCTTTTTCACTCACTCCTCGCGATGATAGTCAAGACACACGAATCGGTAGAAGGGTGTCCAAAGATTGGCTACAATCGGCGACAAAGAAACGTTTTTTCGCCTCTGAGGGACTTATTGTTGAGGGCCTTCAAACGCGTTTTGCCGGTGAATTGAGCTTGCCCATCGACAGGGTCGTTCTACGTTCTGAGGCGATAACGATGCATTCCAAAACACATCGGGTGAATGACATGCAGGTACGCACAAGTGAAGGTGGGACCTTAAATGCCTTAGGCGTCAACCTAACGCTTGGGTATTGGATCGTCGGAAAACGCCACATTAAACAATATGGCGGGGTGCCCAAGCGCAAGGTTATTCCGAAATTCCTTCCCCTCGCCGGTAAAGAAAAGGAGGATTTTAACGTTCAGATTCTCCTACGTGGGGAATGGTTGAACGCCGATTATTCTCCGGGAGAAAAAACGGCTGTTGCGCTCGCGGATCCAACCAACGACGGGAATTACCAATGGTGGATTGGGACGGCTGGTATTAATTTTTGGTGGACCAAACACCTCCGCCTTTCTTTTAATTACACTTTTAATCATCTTTCTCGCGACAAAACCAATCAAGAGAGCATCATACTCCACGAACTGGGTACGAGGACTGGATTTCATTTTTAGCTTTCCTAATCTGAGTGCGTGATTATAACTTAAACCTTATTAAACAGGACGAATCCATGACGACAAATACAGTAGACAGCATCAAAGCATCGGTATCTCTTTATTATGGGCAAACCATTCAGAAGACCGAAGACCTCAACTACAACGCATGTTGTGTTGCCGACTACGACAATACGCTTTTAGAAAAAATTACGCCCGAAGTGCTAGAGAAACGATACGGATGTGGATCCCCTCTTCCTGTTTTGTTGGAAGGAAAAACGGTTCTCGATCTGGGTTCTGGAGCCGGAATTGATTGTTTTATCGCCTCTCAACTTGTGGGCGAAAGT
>JALSKP010000176.1 GCA_026988815.1 Myxococcales bacterium
AGGTCAAGGCCGAAGCCAATAAACCCACAAGCTAAAACGAAGTCCCCCACCCTAACCCTCCCCCAGAGGGAGAGGGGATCAGAATCCCACCGAAAAGGAGCACACTATCTTCGTACACCTCGTAACCTAACCAAACATATAAAACTGCCGGAACACTTTGGAAAACATAACCGGAAGGCCCTTCTCGAATATCCATTTTTTCCAAAAATTGAGTAACGCTATCCTCCTCAGCGAGGCTTTGAATAATTTTTTCTAGAATGGCTTTCCATTCTTTTTCGTATTCTTGTTCGTTGGGCAGTTTACTAAAAGGCGTGATGCTTTTTATATCATGCCGTTGAAGAGAAGCCGCGAGCGCAATAGCTTGCGCGCCGATTAACGCTCTGGGATCACGATGCGTGAGAAGGGGTGATACTTTCACTAAGGCTTCACGTTTCGCCCTGTCGTTGTAGAAAAAACAACCGATAATCGAGGCTCTCATAGCCGCACCATTTCTTGCGCTTAGAACTCCAGTTGAGGCACCCAACCCCAGTTTAATGATCGAAGGAACGGTCCCCAAACCGATACCAGGTTGTAAACTTACAAACCATTTAAAGAATGCTCTTGTTGAACCAAAAAGAAGCTTTCCATTCGGTCACTTTTTGGGGGGTTCGGGGCGAGGCGTTTTCGTAGGGCAATCCGATCGAGTCCCCAACTAAAGAAGATGTACAGTGCTTATTGATAGTGTTAATTATACACGGAGGTGGTGCCGCGTAAAGAAACTAAATGGCCGATTAAATGTTGTCGCCCCAAAGGGGGGATCCAATAGTTGGGATTACTTCAATATCTTCGTTGCGATCTTGGAAATGCGAAGGTCGGAGGAGTGAGATAGCTCAATGAGCGTTGGCTTTGCGATATCGCCAGGTAACCACCGTAGCGCTCGAAGGGACCACAACGCACTTGTTTTGGCTTGCCCATGGTCGAAACTCAAAACCAACTTGACGACGTTTTTATTGGACGAAAAGGTGCGTGCAAGGGTGTAGATTGCACGTTCCTTTGTCTCGGCAATATTACAACTGCTCAGTCGGACCAACGCGTCCATCCCTTTTTTTTCAAACATAGAAAGGAAAGAAAGCGCACGGTTTCTAGTATAGGAGTTTACATTTTTATCACATCCAATTTTTTCTAGAAGCGCACCAGCATTTCCAACTTGGCTTTCTAAGGACCGGCGAGTTGGAATCGAATCGATGCCATTTAGCGTCTCAAGGAAAGAGGGATTGTATGCACTGTCTTGGGCAAACCCATTCGTGGAAAACAAGAGAGAAAGAAAAATGATAAGTGTCTTAAGGATATTCATATTTAGTACCTCAACCTGGGGTTGTTGCGCATCACTTTGATTTGATTTGCACTTAGTGTTCTGCCCTGTCCTGCGAAATACATGAGCAGGGAAGGATCGCCTTCGGGGGTGTCCGAGATTTGATCGTGCACACGGGGGCTGCCGCCTTGGGCTTGTTCAGAGGTATGAAAAAGTCCGAGGTGATGGCCGATTTCGTGCGCCATCACAAACCCTGGCGTCGAAGGAAGACCGGGATTGCTTTTCATTGCGATCGCAACACCACTACGCGCAGTGCCGGAAACGATCGGACCAGGAATTCCGCCCGAGACCCCAAGTAGAATACCAAATCCACCGCCAGGGCCTTGAAGCAATAACTCATCGACGAAGAAAACGTTGACGCCTTTAGGGGCTGAGGCTACTCCGAGTTTAAACATTTTTTGGAGATCACTATCCGGGGCGATAATGTTTTCTACGATCTGATAACTAGAATCGATATCGATATAGGAGACTTGGTCGATTTCTATTTTTGCCTGCGAGTAGATATCCTTGAGCTTATCGACCTCTGTTTGGAAATCGACGTTCGTTTTTGCACTTTCAGCCGTGAGTCCATTGGCTCCTGTGAAATGAAAATTCAAAGCCAGACGCGCAAAAGGTGTTTCAACGTAACGGTGGGCGAGAACGATGATATCGACTTGACCACTTTGTAGAATACCGAGTTGAAATCCATTTTGAATATAGCCAAAAACGGAGGCCGTGTGTGTCCCCTTTTTTACTTCCACATCTTGGTTGTTCGGCGCATAGCCGACTGAAACGGCCTCGGTTCCGCTTACCCTATTGGGGCAGCTCAGACACAGGGAGGGCCCGACGGGAGAGGACCTCGCCCATCCTTCGGGAACGAGGTCAGTGCGGTCGCCGTTCTTCCAAGAGGAGAGAACATAAAATTGGCTTTCTTTTCCCGAGATCATGATGGACACGGATTGGGTATCTTCGGGAACGTCAAAATCGAAAAGTGAGGACTGACCATTGGTAATGACAAGTCCTTTTTGTTCGTAAATAATCTCGCCGATTTCTTCGTTCATATCGGGTGTGCTTGTGTCGCCTTTCATGTCTGCAGGAGCTATGGTGTCATCCCCCATATCGATGAGGGGCTGTGTATCGGTGCCTGTATCGACGATTACGATGGGGGGCGTTTTCTCGCTTGTCGTATCGTTTCCACACGAAGAGGTCGATAACAAAAGGGCGAGAAAGCAGGAAAGACGAATCATAATTACTCCAGTTTGGACGCATACTGCTTATAAATATTTAGAAAAAAAATCCAGTATTTGGGTGGGTAAAATGAGTTAGAGCGATTTTCGGGTTTCGATCCACGCGATGAGTTGAGCGGTCTTTTTAAGATTGGGATCCAAGACGAAGGGTTCAACAAGGCCGCGTTTTTCTCTTAGGTGTTTTCCGACGCGGAGGTGTTTATCGGCGTTCAATTCAAGGAGTCGATAGAAGTCGTTAAAAAGCTGTCCAGAACCCAGTTGAAGATTTGCGAGAAAAGCGACATGATTGCGTTTCAAAAATAAAGTAATACGCCTTACTTTTCTTTCTTCTTTCTTCTTATCATTTTTGGTCAGTTGGGTGGTGGTTAATCCGCCCGAAACCGCACCAGAGGCGAGAACCATTGTAATGGTAACCCCAGATACAAAGTCGGCATCTTGGGATTGGGCACTCAGATTGAGTGGAAAAAGAAGGATTAAAAAAACAAGAATGGAGAGATGTTTCATAACGTTGTCGCGTTGGGGACTATTCTTCTTATCAACAATTGGATTGTAATCAAGATAAGTCGTTCTTTCATGGTGTTGTTTTCGTTACGTCGATGCTCGTCTTGCGCCATCAACGCAATCTACAAAAGAGTATTTTATTGAGAATAAAAAAGGCGCCCATAAGGCGCCTGATTTAGTAAGGATGTTTGCTAGAGTTTGGAGGTGAGTTCGGGGAGAACTTCGAAGGCATCTGCAACGAGTCCATAATCGGCGACCTGAAAGATAGGTGCTTCTGGATCTGTATTGATGGCAACGATGGTCTTTGAGCCCTTCATTCCTGCAAGATGTTGGATGGCGCCCGAAATAGCAACGGCGAAGTAGAGGTTCGGCGCGACGACCTTGCCTGTTTGACCGATCTGCCAATCATTGGGTGCATATCCTGAATCGACCGCAGCACGTGTTGCGCCGACTGCGCCAGCGAGCTTATCAGCCAAGGTCATCACGATGTTGAAATTTTCTTCGGAACCCAATCCGCGTCCACCTGAAACGATGACATCAGCATCGCTGAGCTCAGGGCGTTCGCTTTTTACTTGTTCAAAAGAAACAAATTCTACGCCTTCGCGCGCGCTAACACCTGAATCAAACGCGCTCACAGCAACGGCTGTAGAAGCGGGAAGGGCATCAAATTCGGTTGAACGAACAGAGGCCACTTTTACGGGCGTTGAAACTTCAACTGTTGTA
>JALSKP010000177.1 GCA_026988815.1 Myxococcales bacterium
TTCTTCAGGCCAGGAATTGGGGTCAAAAAGCCCTTTTGATTTTAGATCTTCTAAGGTCATCGATTATCCTACATTAAGTAGGACCATAATCCTCAAAAAACGAGAACAGGTCAAGTCAGCGTTGAGCCTTACTTTTTAGGATGGGTGGAGGCCAACGCAAAACCTGCTTTTTCGGCGTCTTGGGAGGTTCTAAACCAAACCTCAGCGATCGTTGCACCGTAATTAAATCCGTCTTCGCGGTGGTAAAGCATCGAATCCACGTTCCCTTTTATAGGATACCCGTCAGGCATTCTTCGTTTATCATCCTCGAAAGGCCCATGAGATGATTCTCCATAGGGATGCTTTTCGCCTTTGATTTGAACCGAGGACACCTTCTTTGGCTTGGGATGATTAGAGGCGAGTTTAAACCCCGCTTGCTCGGCATCGGAGGGTTTTTTAAAATACATTTCAGCGATCGTGGCTTGGTAACTATATCCATCTTCGCGATGATAGAGCATAGAATCTAGATTACCTTTAATGGGATAACCTGCTGGAATTTTTCCTTTTT
The DNA here is from genome assembly GCA_026988815.1 of Myxococcales bacterium. GTDB lineage: Bacteria > Myxococcota_A > Bradymonadia > Bradymonadales > Bradymonadaceae > CALJNB01. The sequence goes on from JALSKP010000177.1 coordinate 548, forward strand.
CCTCCTCAAAGGGAGCGTGCGAAGACGCTCCAAAAGGATGTTGTTTTCCACCAACATAGAGTGATTTAATTTCGGGCTTTTTGGATGCCTCCAACCTCGCTTTCGGATGTGTGGATGACAACGCAAATCCAGCTTTTTCCGCATCTTCGGCTGTTTTGAACCACGCCTCGGCGATCGTCGCGCCGTAGTTAAAACTATCTTGTCGGTGATAGAGCATCGAATCGACATTGCCTTTGATGACGAAATTTTCGAATTCGGGGGAAGCTTTGATTTTTTCGACCTCGACGATTTTCTCCACCTCGATGATCTTTTCGACTTCAACGATTTTTTCAACCGTTTTCTCTACGATCTTCTCGACCGGCTTTTCTACGATCTTTTCGACCTCAACAATCTTTTCGACTTCAACGATTTTCTCCACCTCGATGATCTTTTCGACTTCAACGATTTTTTCAACCGTTTTCTCTACGATCTTCTCGACCGGCTTTTCTACAATCTTTTCGACCTCGACAATCTTTTCTTTTGGAGGCTTTTCTTTTTCGGCCTTTAATAATCCTTCGAGCTCCGAAATGCGGGACCCTTGGGTCTTGATTTTCGATTCAAGACCCGAAACATCAACATCAGAATTTTCTTTCAGAGTCATCCATTGCGTATATGAAACTTTTTCTGAACTACGATTGAAGAACCACCATGCGATGATCAATCCTAGAATAAACGCGATAATGAGTGGAATGAGTATTTCCAGTAATACGTAACCCATAATTAATCCTTATAATTAAGTTAAAACTTTTTCTTTGCAGTAAACACAACACGGCGATTTTTTTGCCTTCCTTGAGCACTATCATTTGGCGCGATCGGTTCGGCAGCTCCCGCACCACGTGCGCTTAGACGATCCATCTTTACGCCCTTCTTCACCAAATAATCGACCACTGTTTGGGCACGGTTTTGGCTCAATGTTTTGTTTTTTACGGCATCGCCACGATCATCGGTATGGCCAACAATGGCGACCACGGGAAGACTATATTTTCCCATTAACACCACAGCCTTGTTCAACGTGCTCCTCGCACTAGGTCGAAGAATTGCCGAGGCCGTTTTAAATACCACTCGACGCTCAATTTCCGCAGAAAGCGCCTTAAATTCTTCGTCTAAGGTATCAATTTCCTTGGCAACTTCGGGAACCTGCATTTGCATCGTCGCGTTAAGATTGTCGATACCATCAAATATTTTTTGGTAAGTAGGTTTATCTTTTGCGCTATTGGCCACACCTTCAAAGGTTAAGAGATCGTCTGTTAGCATTCCTTGCCCCCTCACGTTGGTAGGAACACCTGCGATAATCGTCGCCAAAGATTCCGCCCGCCCATCCGATCCTTTTGTTTTTTCGGCGAACAAGGTCACTTTTATTTTGTTAATGACATTATCTTTTCCAAAGCGTTTAACAGCCGAATCATAGATAATCTCCTTTTGCTTTTCGCTCAGGACTTCTCCTTGTAGATCAATTTTCTCGTTTGCGATCTTTAGGGAAACTTCAGTAGGTCCCTTTTTAACGGGCGGAATGACTTTTTCTGGGGTCTTAAGATCAAATTCGATATCGTAAATCGGATGGTTCCACGCCCCTTTTTCTTTGAAATCCAAAGCCGCTTTTATATGCGACTCCGTTTGATTCTCGCCCGACATTCCAGAAATTTTTAAGTTTCTATAATCAGACTCAATTTTTAATCCTGAAGTATCGAGTCCCTTTTCTTTCAGCGTATTCATCGCCGAGCGTGCCGTATCATCGTTGAAGACCGGACGTGCCCAAAACGCGCTTCCCAGACCGATAACACCCGTCGCGATCACCACCGGCCAGACCCACCAAAGCGGCGAGTAATTACTCTTCCTAATCAGTACCTTCACATTCCTGGATGCTATGTCTTCTTTCACGCTTCCTCCTCATTTGATCGGTCAGGCAAACTTGTCCAACTTTCTCCCCGAAGTGTCAAATTCGATTCTTCGCAGATTATGCGCAAATCGTTCGGCAATCAGGGCGACCACAGAGTCGCGCCCTACAAGAATTGTATCTTGGTTTGCGTTCAGGGCGACCACAGCGCGGCGATCGATTCGGCCCAAGATCTCAGATATATTTCTTAATCCAATCTTGAACGCCCGGCACATCAAAGGATCTTGCCGCAAATCCGAGGTCTAAAAGCCTATCTGGCAAAAACATATCGTATTTTTGTTCCTCCTTAACGGCTCGACATTCTAAGCTCGCCAACTGCAAAGCACTTGTTCTGCGAGGACCCGCTATCGCTTTTAGCGCTTTGACAACATCTTCTAAAGGCGAGTTCACATAAATTATGCCGCTTGAAAGTGTCGCTTTTAATTCTTGATTTAGTAATAGATAAAGAAGGGTTCTTGCAATCTTATCGCCGGACCACGTAAGAATTGCGGTCTTCTTTTCGCCCCTTCTTACGATACGTTGGTTTTCCAGCCCTCCCCCTTTAAAGCTTGCCTTTGCATCTTCAAACAAATCCCTTGCTTTGGCGTCTAGAATTTTTTCGAGCCCCGGTACAACCCGTTTTCCCGAAAGGATGGCAAACATTTCCCTTCTCACTTTTTCGTGGATACGCATGGGTCCACCTCCGAATTTGGGTACTTTTCCCGCTCCCGCGGGTGCGACGTATATCGTCTTTTTTTTCTTTTGAAAGTCCAAAACCTCCCAACGTCGTCCGGCGAAGATGAGATGCTTTGATTTCTTGATAAAATTAGCGGAAGAAATTTCCCCCAAAAATTCATTGCCGTTCATCAGGCGTAGCGCACTTGGCGTTTTAAAAACCGCATAAAAAGTAAAGTGATTTACTATCCTTTCCCCCTCCTCTGCCAAGGCGAGTACATCGCTAGACAGCTGAGAAATGAGATTCCGAGTTCCCATTGCGCTAAGTAGCGCTTTAAAGTGTTCTACCTCCACGTTCGGAAAGCTCCCCGATTCAACCAATAAGCGCCATAGTTGGTCGGCTCTCACCCCGCCCCATTGGCCGATGATGGCTAGAATTTGATGCAATAAGGTCGAGAAATGGAAACAATTTCTGTCGGCCGGTTCATACCATTTGTCGACGCATAAAAGTTTGACCATCGCGATACTTTGCAAAAGCTCAAGGTGCAAAGCATCACCGAGTCCCGCATTCAATTTCTGCTCTCGTTCGCAAATATACATCTTCAATACCGGCGCGCTACCACGACGACCC
>JALSKP010000178.1 GCA_026988815.1 Myxococcales bacterium
TTGGATTTCCTTTCCTGCCAATCTCATCATTGTCCCTTTATTTTCAACCTTCATTTTCCCCGCCCTTTACCTCGCCGCTTTTTGCTTTCGTTCCGAAACCATACTTGCCCCCTTGGGCGAATTTTTTCTAAACTATTTTAGTAAACTAAGTGACTTATTTGTTGAGCAGTTTACTTTTCTCATCATGCTCGCGCCGGCGCGAAGTTTCCCGGGCCAAATCCCAGCGTGGGTAAGTTCCTTAATTTTCCTCATCACTATTCTTTGCTTGTATTATCTTTCCAAGCTTCGAAAATCCGTATTTCTAGTCGCCATTATATCGGTGCTTTGTCTCGTCTATTTTTTCACACCTGCAGCATCCGAAAATCTACGCGTACATTTCATTGATGTCGGACAGGGCGACGCAACATTGGTTCAAACACCGACAGGAGAAAACATCCTCATCGATACCGGCGGAAGTCTATTCGGAGCAGATCCTGGCCAACGAGCCGTTGCACCTTTTTTAAAAAAAATGGGGATTAGTAAACTCGACGCCATTTTAATCACCCACGATGACAACGATCATAAGGGCGGATTGGAGGCCGTCAAAAGAACCATACCCATTGCCCGAAACGCATTGGGAAAGAAAAGAATCATCACGCATTTGAATCAGGCCGCCTATCTCAAAAAAATCGGTTTTAAGGTTTTTCAATTCCAACATCCAGAAGCCTCAAAGAACGATCGCAGCATCGTCACACTTTTTCGCTACGGAAAGAATTGCGTTCTTTTAAGCGGCGATATCGAACGCGAAGCCGAAGATCACCTTGGTGCAGCGCTTTCCAATTGCAATGTGTTAAAACTTCCCCACCACGGTTCAAAGACGTCAAGCTCTCCTGAGTTCCTAAGCAAAGTAAATCCCAATATCGGGATCGTTTCAGCGGGCCGAAAAAACCGATTTGGCCACCCTCATAAAAGCGTCATCTCTCGATTGCGCGCCCGTTCCATTGATATCTTGAGTACCCAAGACGCTGGCAATATTTCGATGGAGTTATTTACAGATGGAAAGATAAAAATTAGGACAAGAAGGACAGGATTTTAATGATAGATGCATCGGAAGCCAACGTCCGTTCTCCCCTTAGATGCCATTCTTTCTTTGGTTAAACGTTGGTCGAAAGGAGAATCAACCCAAGAACCAGAAAAGTAAACCGAACTACCATCTTCTTTCCTTCCCCACTCCGAAAGATTTCCAGAAAGATCACAAACGGAAAAGGTTGAACAGCCCTCGGGAAAAGATCCTTGAGGGGAGGTAAAGCCAAAACCGTCAATTTTTCCGAGTACGGGCGTTCCTATCATGTCCCTTTCACCCCAATTGCTCAGCGTAGGGTCCCAGTGATTTCCCCAGGGAAAGACACGACGATCTTTCTCACGACCGGCTCTTAAGAACTCGTTTTTTGAGGGAAGTTGACCGCCTTTATAATTGCAATACTTTGATGCCTCTTTTTGAGAAATACAGACCGCTGGATGTTGTGGGTTCAATAGTATTTTCGGAGGATGATTGCCAAATTGCTTACCCTCATGTGTGAAGATCTGGCATTGTTCGAAAACGCCACATCGACCTGCGTCCACACACCTTTGGTATTCCAAATTTGAGACTTCGTATTTATCAATCCTGAAGGCTTCCACAATGCGTTCACTTTCTTCGATTTCACCGGCCAAAAACACCTCTTCTTCACAGGACTCGCCTTCTTTTTTTGTACGTTCGCAAGCGTGGATAAACAACGCCCTGGCCTCCCCTGAGAGTCCTGTCAGAAGTTTTCCTGTGGGGATTTGAATCACTTCATTTTTGCTTTCATTAAGCTCTACCTTTTCGTCGTCAAAAGCGCCAAAAACGAAAAGCCCCGTCACCAATGCAATCAATGATAGAACGACAAAAATGAAGGGAAAGGTTTTCCCATCTTCACTTTCGTCGACCTCGATAAGCGGAGACTTTTCTTCGAGTGTCTCTTTATCTCGTTGTTTTTTCCCGATTTGAATGGCATTTTGTTTTTGTGTTCTTGCCAGATCTGCCTTTTGGGATTCGCGGCGCTTTATGTTGCGTTGGCCTTCAGGCAGGGTATCCCCTTCTCTTTTTTTTCGTCCCTCCCCGTTGAAACGGTATCCGCAAGATAGGCAAAAAGGAGCGTTGTGTTCATTTTCTGAACGACAATCGGGGCAAAAAATCAACGCTTTTTGAGCGTCTTAGCCAATCCATCGATTTCTTCTTTTTTGGCTTCATACATCGTTGCATCAGCAAAAATAAGCAAAGCCGCAGCTTTATCGCCCACTTTTACGGCTTTCATGAGAAACTGGATCTCGTTTTTGTCGTCGCCGACGACATGGACGGCAGATCCCGCCGCAGAGTAACCGGGCATACCGTTGATTGATGTCGCACCGCTAGACTTGGTTTTCACCTCTTCGAAATTAACTTCTTTTTTAAATTTTTCCAACGCATTTTGAACCATATTTTCGGAGTCGGTCCCGATCAGAATAACACTGATGGCGCCATCTGGTGAATTTGCGGTCGCCGAAACATCTGACTTCTGAACTTTCCACTCAGACGGGACGCGAAATCGAACACCATAGTTATCCATGGCAACCCATTGGCCCAAAGCACTGTCTTTTTCAACAGGTTTGCTGGTCGTTTTTTCGGTTGTTTTCTCGACTTTTTTTTCAACTTTTTTCTCGACCTTCTTTTCAGGGGTCTTCTTTTCGACGCTTTCCACCTTATCTTTGCAGGCAAAACTAAAGAGCATTAAAGACGCGATAAGAATATTCAGAATTTTCATAATTTCTCCGAAATTGTTTTTTTATTTATAGAGCCGAACATGCCGGGAATTGTCCACTTTGACAACCTCATAATCGCAAACAATGACCGACCTAGGATCGAGCTTAGGGATGTCCAAAAAGCTGGGTCCAAAAAAATTCGCCAGTCATAGGACTGATCGCAAATCCCACACCTAATTCAGTGAAAGTTCCATTCATCATGTTCTGGCAATGGCCGTCCGAATCGATCCAAGCTTGAACCGTTGCTTCAGGTGTGCGGTAACCGCGCGCGATATTTTCCCCAATCGCAGATCCCGTGTAATTCTTGCTTCTTGCCCGTTCAAAAGGTGAGGATCCATCGCTTCCCTCATGTTCCATAAAATTATTCATCGCCATGTCATCGGAGTGTTTTTGAGCCGCCAACATAAGCTCGTCGTTAAGCTGCACCACGCCCACTGCATTCTTCAATCCGTACTCCCCGCAATCTTGTTGAACTGCGCGACCCGAATTCGTTTCTGCTAAAATACCCACCACCTCTTCACGGGATGAAATTTCTACGCAACCGCCCTCTATACAGGCTTCACTATCGGCACATGCATTTCCGCAAGCTCCACAATGGGCCTTGGTATTTTGCAAGTTCCAGCAATCGTTTTCACATAAATCTTTTCCCGCCAAACACACACATTGGGTTCCGTTACAGGTCATACGACCGATAATACATGCGTTAAAACACGCGCCACAATGGTCCATGGAAATCTGAACGTTTTCGCACTTATCTCCACACAGAAGCTCACCTTCTCGGGGACATTGGTAGACCTCTTCAACATCTTCAACCGATACGTCCTCTACAAGATCAAGGCCCACATCTGAACGCATTTGCATATTAGATTGGTTAATTTCCACGTCTTCGGAGTCCTCGTCTGGTCCACAGCTTGGTAGATTAATTAAAATGGCGAAGAATAATATTCGATTGAAGTGCTTCATT
>JALSKP010000179.1 GCA_026988815.1 Myxococcales bacterium
CAAGACATCCTACCCTTTGACTTCGCCGCCATCACGACGAGCTGTGGCCAAGGCGAGCATGAAATTCGAGCGGGCTTTGGCGAACTTAGCAATCAAATTGGTAAGCGTTTCAAGGACAATAATGGACTGGTTTCTATGGTGACCCGAAACCGCCATTATTTACCCTATGGCGGAAAAGTGAGAGACGGAAAAACCGTCGTTTTTTCAAAAGGAATCAAGGTTCCAGATGCGAAAAGCTTGCTTGTCTTGCCCCTCATCGCTCAAGATATTTGCGTCGGTTCTTTGATCGTCGGAAGCGCAAGCGCGGGGGTTTACACAAGCGACCGAAGAGAGATGCTCGAAGTCGTGGCAAACCAAGCTGCGGTTACCTTCATGAACGCAAATCTTTACGAGCAAATGAAAGAATTGGCGACCACGGACGGACTCACCGGACTTGCCAATCATCGAACCTTCCAGACGAAAACTGACGAGGCCATTGCTCGCCACAAACGCACTGGAAAGTCGTTTTGTTTACTACTTACCGATATCGACCACTTTAAAAACGTTAACGATACCCATGGTCATCCCGCGGGTGATGAGGTGCTTCGCCAGTTTGCCGCCACATTCAGATCGTTATTACGAGAGACCGATACCCCCTGTCGTTATGGCGGCGAGGAATTTGCCATTCTTCTCGAAGAGACCGATACTGAGGGCGCGATTTTAATCGCCAATCGTATTCGTGAAAGTGTTAAAGCGCTCTCTTTCCAATCCGACGCGGGTACCTTCCACTGTTCGCTCTCCATCGGTGTAGCAACGTGGCCCCAAGACGCAAAAGAAAAACAGGCCCTCATCGACCTTTCCGACAAGGCACTTTACTATTCCAAAGAAAACGGACGCGATCGCGTCACCCCCGTTTCAAAAATCGCATAAAATTGATAACGCATTCGGTGAGAATCTATTTGCCTAGTGAACTTGAGTGAACTAAAAGAAGAGAGCATCTACCCCAAGGACCACAATGAAATTAACAAGCTTTGGCGCTTCAGAAGGCGTCACCGGATCGTGTCACTTACTTGAAGTCAATAATTCCAAAATTCTTATCGATTGTGGAACCTTTCAGGGTGGTAAAGAAGAAAGAGATAAGAACGATGAGCCTTTCGGGTTTGATCCTTCAACGATTGATCACTTGATTGTTAGTCACGCCCATATTGATCACATCGGTCGCGTCCCTCTTCTGAGAAAGCGCGGATTTCGAGGCCAGATTCATTCGACGCGTCCCTCCTACGAATTGGCTCGCCTGAGTTTACTAGACTCGGCAAATTTGATCGCCCGTTCAACCCAATGGAAAAATAAAAAGAGAAAAGAAGCTGGCGAACCTTTGCTTCAACCGCTCTACGATGAAGAAGATGTTCTCGATGTTATCGAGCAATGGGCCCATAATCAGATAAAATATGGAGAAAAGCTTAACATCTGTGAAGGGGTAGATCTGACCATTAAAGATGCTGGCCATATCTTAGGTTCAGGCTTCCTTTCCTTTGATCTGAAAGAAGGAAAGGAGTCGCGAAAATTTATTTTTTCAGGCGATTTAGGTAATATTGATAAACCCATTATTTGCGATCCCACAACACCCGAAGAGGCAGATTTTGTGCTCATGGAGTCGACCTATGGGGATCGCGATCATGTTCCCTTTTCCCAATCCATATCGGATTTGGAAACGGCCGTTCTTGAAACCTTTGAACGCGGTGGAAATTGTGTGATTCCGACCTTCGCCCTAGAACGCGCTCAAGAACTTCTCTACGTCCTCCACGAAATGTGGAAAGATGGTAAACTTCCTGACGATGTTAAGATCTTTCTCGATAGCCCTATGGCGATAAGCGCAACGCGTATTTTCGAAAATCACCGCGATTTTTACGACAAACACGCCCATGCTCTCTTAGAAAAAGGTGGCAACCCCTTTCAATTTCCGCCTCTCACTTACACACGTGCAACAAGGGATTCTATCTCAATAAACGATGTTCAGAAGAACGCCATCATCCTCGCCGGTTCAGGAATGTGTACAGGCGGTCGCGTCATTCACCACCTAAAACACAATCTAACGCGCAAAGAATGTGGGGTGATTTTTATCGGCTACCAAGCACGAAATACCGCTGGTCGGAAGATTCTTCGTGGCGATAAATTTGTAACCCTTTACGGCGAGTCGATACCGACGAACTCCGAGGTTTACGTCGTGAATGGATTTAGTGGTCACGCTGGTCGGAAGGAATTGACCAGCTGGGCAAATAGCACCAAGAGCAATAATATTTTTGTGGTTCACGGAGAGCCGGATACCAAAATCGAGTTTACAAAACACCTGAAATCGCACACCAATGCATCCAATATCAAGGTGATGCCTCACGCCAAAGCGATTGACCTACTCTCTTTGTAGTCTCAACCAACTTTTTACAGCTCGACGCCTTAAACCTAATCGCTTATAGTCCGAACAACTCAATTCTAACGGTTAACCCTAGATGGCTCAACAGCAGCGATATCATGTCTTAGAGCGCATTGACGCAGGCGGGATGGCGGAAGTGTTTAAGGCCCATGTTGCTAGCATCAAGGGCTACGAAAAACTGGTCGCGATCAAGAGGATTTTGCCCGACTTGAAAAAAAACGAACGTTTTGTTCGTATGTTTTTAGATGAAGCCAAAGTAAGTTTACTCCTCAGTCATACCAACTGCGTTCAGGTTTTTGATCTCGGTCAGGCTGACCGGACCTATTTCATTGTGATGGAATACGTCGATGGGGTGGATCTTAAATTTGTCATCCAGAAGTTTCGTGAAAGCCGGCAAAAAATGAAGGTTGAACATGCAACCTATATTGCTATCGAAATCTGTAAGGGACTGGCACACGCACACGAAAAGAGGGACCAAAATGGAAATCATTTGGGGATCGTTCATCGCGATGTAAGCCCTCCAAACGTACTTATTTCCCGAGAAGGAGAAGTAAAACTAACCGATTTTGGTCTTGCCAAAGCAAAGGGGCAAATCGAACAAACCGACCCAGGGGTCGTGAAAGGTAAATTTGGTTACTTAAGTCCAGAAGCGGCGTTTGGGCAGGACGTGGATCATCGAACCGATATCTTTGCTCTCGGGATTCTTATCTGGGAAATGTTGACCAGCGAGCGCCTTTTTCGTGGAAAAACGGATTTAGAAACCCTTCAACAAGTGCGCACCAATATCTACCGTCCACTCAGCGAATTTAGAAATGATATTCCACCGGCTTTAGAAAAAACGATTGCCAAAATGTTGGCCAATAAAGATCAGCGATACGAGAATGTTCGTGGCGTTGTCAAAGACCTGTCTGCTTTTCTCTTTGCTTATGGCATTCCTGTAACGAGTTTTGATATCGCAGCAATGACGGCTCGGATTGGTGCACGTCGCAAAACAATGGCCTCTCCAAAAGATCGCGCGATTGAAGCTGAGGTTCAACAAGCCGTCAACCGTATCGTTTCTCTAGAAGAAGTTGATGACTTGGATGCTCACCTGGCCGAAGTCTACGGCGATCTTCCCGATGCTGGACAAGATATTCATACGACCGGCGCGTTTGAAGATCCGCGTTTATGGTCCGACGTTGGTTTTGACGACCTCTCCGTTCGTCAGCAGAGTGAAGTTTCCGAAACCAACGATTCCGGTGTGGTTCCTGGGTCGGTCCCCAAATCTGGGGAGTGGACAAAACGCAATCTTAATGAACTTGTAAGAAAAAGGGTAACCTACCCTGGTGGTCAACTACAGGCAGATATGGCCGTCA
>JALSKP010000180.1 GCA_026988815.1 Myxococcales bacterium
AATCTTATTCGCCTCTGATGATTGGGAGTATTGGACCGCGTTTGCAGTTTGTAGAAAGATTCTTGCACTTCCATCTTTATTGGGTTGGAAACCGACCCAAGTGAGCGTGTTGCGGGTTGTTCTTTTTTTTGCGGCTTCAACATGAGGCATCAGATCGCGTGTTCCCGGAATAATTCCTCGGTACATTTTTTCCGGCGAAAGATCGATTGTCCCCCTTTTCTTTTTCGCGGCGGTATTGAATACGGTGATGAAATTCTGAGGCTCCTCGTTCCCGCCGGCTGAGGTGGTGGACTCATTTGTTGTTTCCGGAACCGGCATTCCAGGAATGTAAGCAGCGCTCCCACCTTTCCCGGCATCGTCAAAGCGTCGAATCTCTTGAGCAGTTGCGTCATTAACAAAAGCGAAAACAAAAATGCTGGCAAGGGAGACAATAAAAAGGCGGCTCATAGCTTTCCTAGAAAATAGTTTAGGTAAAGACTCTAACACTTTGAACAATATGTGAGCAAGTTAATCTATTGAATAGGAAGTGCGATGGATCGTCAAAGAGGAAAACACACTCGATTTCGAACGAGCATGTTTGACAAAAACGAGCCTGCGTTGATAGTTTCCGTGGGTTAAAATATGAGGTCCAATAGATGGCAGATATATCAGTAAAGAAAGAGCACGGACTTTCCCTAAGCGAAGCGCAGGGAAAGATTGATCAAGTTGTAAGCGATATTAAGAGCGAGTTTTCGAGCCTTATCAAATCCATCGACTGGAATGATGAGAAGACTCACGCAAAGGTCAAGGGGAAGGGATTTTCCGGCGATTTTACCGTCGATGAGGCAAATGTTGGGATTGATATCGATCTTTCCTTTTTCGCCAAACCGTTTAAAGAAAAAGTCGAGACAAAAATCAACGAAAGGTTAGCAGCTTACTTCTCAGCAGACGCTGAGTGAATTCCACTCCTCAATTTCAAGGGAATAAAATGCATAAAAGAGCATTAATGTGTATTATCGTCGGCCTTTTTTTAGGGGGCTCTTCGACCGCGTTTGCGAAGATTTCAAAACAAATGAAAGAAGAAATTTCGGGCTATGTCGAGAAGAATGCGACGGTGGTTGATGAAGAAGGAAAGGTCGCGTGGTTGATGACCAAGGCCTTTTTGGTGTCCCGTAAGGAAGCATCGATGTTTGAGTCTTATAAAACAGACGATAACGATGCGATTCGACTTGGTGCAGGGCTTGCCTCCTACATTGCTGGCGATAAAAAAGCGGCAGCTTTTATCGGAAAAGAACTCGGCTCATCGTTAAGAAGGATGGATCTTTTGAGGCTCTACGTAAGTGCGCTAGATAATAAAAAAGAGATGAAACTCCTCACAGCGCTCATCAAAAAAGAAGCTAAACCTGAGGTTGCTCAAGATTATGTTAGATATCTGGCAGAAACGCCTGAGCATTTCAAAACCTTTAAAGCCCTTTTAAAAAACAAAAAAACATCATCGCTCGCATGGACTGCTTTCGGAGCGTTAAGCCCATCTGCCACGCTCGCTATTGCAAAGGCGAACATTAAGCATAAAGACTTGAATGTGCGAAAAATGATTCTCTTTCGCGTTATCGCCTTGGCGGATTGGCCCGATTATTATTCGAAAACCAAAGGTCTTCTGGAACAGTTTTCAAAGAATGAAATCGATACTTTTCTCAAAGTTGAGGCCACCAAAGCGCTCGTCGTCAAAAACGATCGCTCGGCCGAGGCTCGTCTTCTCAAAATCGCTGAAAGTTTTGACCTAAAAAAACGACTTCCTCTTTTAAAATTTCTTTTAGCCCATGACGCAAAAGTGAAAATACGCAAAGCCGCCTTGGAGTCCAAAGACGCCGAAGAACGAAGGATTTCGTTCATTCTCTCGGCCAAAGGCGACAAGAAAATGGCAAAGAAATTGCTCGAAATGTATGGCAGTACTGAGTTTGCAGACCGCCTGATTGCCGTCCAAGCTGTAGGGTACACCAAGGGAGCCGAAGGTGCGCTGATTTTGTCTCAAGCCCTTTTCGAGGGGAACGTCGATATCCGTAAATCCGCCGCAAAAAGCATGGGTATCCTTGCTGATGTGAAGACCCTTGGCGTGTTAAAACAAGCGCTTGTAAATGAGAAAAACCGAGAGATAAAACTGCTCGTCATTGATGCTATCGGCGCAACGAAGAGTGAAGAAGGGCTACAAATTCTACGTTTTCAAGTGACTTCTAGAGACCGAAAGGTAAAACAACATACAATTTCCGCGATAAGGAATTCCAAAAAGAGTTCAGGCGCAAAAGCGCTTGGTGGTTTGATTCGTGACCGCGATCGAAAAATCCAGTGGACCGCTTTCTTGGCTCTTATGGATCTCGATGCGCAGAAAGGAAAGATGCATTTTAAAACCATCTTTAGAAATCCAATTTTGGGATATTTTGATGACATTGATAAGATGGAACTCGCTCAACGTAAAATGATTTACCATTGGATGTTTAAAGAAGGCGCGCCATCGGTCAGACAAGACGCAACCGCAAGGGCGATGAAGTACCACCAATTCGGAGCCCAGATAGGACTTCTTCTCAACGATTCCTCTCTTTCTACCGAACTTCGCAAAGCTTTGATTTTTCACTTACTCAATTCAGATATCAAAAACGCAAAGCTCTACGTGGAGACTTTCGCTCGAAAAAGCGTCACGCCGAGCCTTACAAGGGCTGCTGTTTGGGGGCTAATACGTAGCGCTAAAAAATCGGATGAGGCGACCTTTCGAGGGTTGTTGAATGCAAAAGATAGAGCTGCAGCATCTGTTGCAATGTTTGGATTCACAACGCTTCAGTAGCGTTAAAAAAAAAGGAACCAGAATGGGTTTACATGATTTTACACCCCAACTCGCATTTCAACCTCCTAGCGATATGGGAACGAATAGTGGCGGTGGTGGGAACAAAATTTGGAAGTTTTTGGGAATTGGCTGTGGTCTTTTCCTTTTGATTTCGGGACTTATGCTCGCTTTTGGAAGTTATAAAATGGCCTCGTTTTGCAGCGGTGGAATCGATATGGTGAAAAACGCTGTTGAAGCTCAAAAGTATGCCACCACTTTCGCGAACGATATATCAAAAGAAGATTTCGATAGTGCTTATGGAAAAATGACGCCAACCTTTCAGGGCCAAGTGAGTAAGACGGACTTTATTAATAAAATCAGCACTTTCAAGGGGCGAATTTCAGAAAGTGCCGTCTCGCAAGGGTTCAATGCGACTCAAAATTCATCAGGTCAAGAACGGTATAAAGCTTCTTATTTTTTTCCATCTGAGACGAACGAGGTCGTGAAGATCGATTTTGTGGTGATTAAAGGAGAAGGAGAGGGATTTGTTTTTTTAGTGGATACATTTGATATCTACGAATCTGAGAGAAATATGGGAAGAGAAGAACCGGCACAGATGGTGATGCGCTTCCATGAACAGATTGCCCAAGGTCAGGATTCAATCGCCTACATTAGCATGGGAGATGGTTTCAGAACCAAGACCAGTCAGGAAGCCTTCGACCGTTTTTTGAAGAACGTTGGACCAACCTTCACAAGCGGGCGCGTGGAAATCGAGAGCGTGAATTACCACTCGACCAATAGCGCGACCGTTCTTGCGATTTCTAGAACGCGATCCGGCGAATCGATGGCGATTCAATACGAATTAGCGAAAACCGAACGTATCGGAATACCCATTTGGCAAATCGAGGCGGTCGCCCCTTTGGTCAGCGGACAGATGCCCAAGGATGCCAAAATTGTCGAAGACGTG
>JALSKP010000181.1 GCA_026988815.1 Myxococcales bacterium
CTTTGCAATCATCCGGCCGAAAACACCAGAGGGAGAGGGAGTTTCTCTTCCGAACAAAAATCCCCTCGAATACCACAAGGACACAATGAATGGTCATACTAGAATCCCACCGTTTTTGATCACACTATCCATTTTTCTGCTTTCTTAAATTTCCGAAAACCTGACTTGACGTCGAGAAAATTGTAGCTTATATACCCGGTCCGTTCACTGAACGGGATTTGGGTAAATAGCTCAGTCGGTAGAGCACAGCCCTGAAAAGGCTGGTGTCCACAGTTCAATTCTGTGTTTACCCACCTAAACGGTCCAACTTTTAGTTGGGCCGTTTTTCGTTTTCTTTTGCAAGCACCTGATTGTAATAGGCCACCTCGCCAGATACCTCACGCCCAAGCCAATCGGGACGCTCAAAAAACTCATCCTCGGCTCCCAACTCGATCTCGGCAACGACCAACCCTTCGTGTCGCCCCAAAAACTCATCCACTTCCCACGTATGCTCCCCGTACCTTACGAGATGGCGTTGTTTGGAAATCACTCGATCATCGCAAAAACGCACGATCATATCTTGGGCGTCCAAGAGCGGAATCTCATACTCGTGTTCGCTTCTGGAAATGCCTTCCGTTCGTCCTTTTATTGTTAACCATGCCTTTTCTCCACTTATCCGAATCCTCAGCGTTGGATGGTCGCTCGAAAAGTAGCCCTGGACAAAATCCATCTTCCGATAGGCTTTGGTTTTCCAATCCTCTGACTTTACTAAAAATTTTCGTTCGATTTCTTTCGCCATTTTTTTCCTTCGCCTTGAGCCTTTTCTCTTTTCCCAGTAGTTTCTAGCAAGATAAAATGAGTTTGTAATGACTGAGCTTCCCGTTCGCCACATCTACCGTTGGGACCTTGATAAAACCTATCTCGCCACAGATTTCGAAACAATCCGTGATCTCATTCGCACCGCCTTACAAAAAGCCGAAGAAAAACACACCCTTCCAGGCGCCGATGCCTTGCTCAAAGAACTCACGCGCGATCAAGAAGAGTCGCGCATTCTGCTCACCTTTATATCAGGTTCTCCAACCATGATGAGGGACGTTCTTGAGGAAAAATTTGCCTTAGACGGCATTCACCCCGATGCCTTTATTCTCAAACCAACGCTTAAAAACCTATTGAAAGGGCGGTTCAAAGCAATTAAAGGTCAAGTAGGTTACAAACTTGAAGCCCTGCTTCGGATCCGTGCCGAATCGCCCGACGCCCCTGAAACCCTTTTTGGCGATGATTCCGAACAAGACGCATTCATCTATTCTCTCTATGCTGACATCGTTCGAGGTTCGATCGAAATCGAGGACTTACGCAACATCCTCGTCGAAGCAGAAGTCTACGCTTCCCCCATCTCGCGCATCCTTGAACTCGCCCAAAAAGTCGAGCTTTCTCAAAATATCCGCCGCATTTTTATTCATCTGGAACGCGATTCTGCACCTGGACGTTTTCGGGTGTTTGGACCCAACTTGGTTCCCATTTCCAACTATTTCCAAGCGGCCGTTATCCTCGTCAGCGATCATATTCTTCCTATCGAAGGCCTTTTTAGGGTCGCCCAACATATGATCGACTACCATAATTATGATGTCGCAAAACTCGCCAATAGTTTCCAAGATCTCATTCGTCGGCGCCACCTCAGCGTGCGCGCCATTGACAGAATCGAGGACTATAAAGCCGAGTTCTCGTCCGCATTCAACCAGGCCTTTATCGACACTTTTATTCAAAGAGTACGTGCCTTGGCCCCACGAAAAGACGAGGCCTTGAACACCGAACATCGGACGCCCGATTATCTTGAAATTCTAAAATTTGATCGCGGATTAAAAGAGGCTATCTCGCCAAAGAAAAAGTCTCGCTTCTTTTCTTAGGGTTATCCGTTTCAACTTGAGTTCCTCCCGCTGGGAGAGGGAATCCCCTTTTGCATCTGAAGAAACAACTTGAGATTTTTTTGTCCCTCTCCCCTTCACGACCGTCTAAAGAGCGGCCTAAATCAGTTTCCCTAAGGCCTCCCTCAACGCCTCCTTCCCGTGAATTCTAGTAAAGTAGTTTACAAAACGAATCGTACGCAAGCCATCGAACCAGATGTGAAGTTGTCGAGAAAATTGATATCTGGTTTTACTATTTTCACGGAGGCGTCCAAGAATGGCAGTAAAGCCTTCCCCTTCTAAAAACTGCGTCAACTCCTCGGCTAAATCCGGCGAGTCATCGTAAAAGGAATCGAAACATTCAATGAAGGTTTTGACCTGGAGAAAGGCCTCGGCAGGTTCCACCGTGTCATAGTTTTTTAACCCCTTATGAATATCCGAAATTGCCGGTCCCGTCCCCCAAGGCACCCGGTCAGATTCTCGCCCGGAGGGATAGACGCAAGTTTGCGCGCGGCCAAAAGCGTCAGGATAGGTTAGTTTGGTGAGTTTCTGCAGAAAATGAAAATCCTCTCCTGCCGCTCGTTTCACCATCCCTCCTGACTCAACGTAGGCCCGCAGCCGAAGGGCAAAACGAGAACCCAAGGGAACGTAGGCATAAGGCGAGCCGGCTCGGAGCAGACCCGCATTGAAATAACGCAACCAGTCTTCGTAGGCCAACACAGCCGGGCTCGGATTACGATGCTTAAAGTCGACAAGAACGACACGTTCTCCTTTTGCATCGATAGCTTCGAAATAATTTTCATCCACACAGGTATCGGCGTCCAAACTGACAATCCAGGCGTTCTTCTTCGACCAAAAGAGTGCATGGTCCATTCCCAACTTACGCGCCTCTCCGACGCCTTTATCCAGCCTCTTTTCGCGAAATCTATCGATGACAAAAAGATGCTCGATCGCCTTACAATAATCTCCGATGTAAATATTTTCCTCGCATGTCTCCTCATCCGGATCGCTATTAATAACGATAATATATGCGATTTTATCTTTTCCGAAACGGAGCGCGGATTTTTGCAACGAGACCAAGGTCTCGGGAAAGAGTTCTTTTTCTCGGCGAAGGGGAATAATCACGTAGAAATCAAATTGTTTTTCTACAAGAAAGTCAGGTTCGAACTGACTGCGTGTTAGATATTTTTCTTTACTTTTTTCGAAGGAAGAGGAGATTTTTTTATTCAATGCAACGCAGGGCGATTAGGCAAATCATCAACAATGGCACCTTCGATATCAAGGAGCTCATCGAGACGTTTCTGCACTTTATCATTATCAAAATAAAGGCATGCCATTTCTATAAAATCACCACGATGTTTGCTTTCTTCGGCGGCGAGCTTTTTATAATAGTCGCTCAATTGGGGATCGCTTTCTTTAAGAGCTTGGGATACCAGAACGAATCGTTCGCACCCCCTAAACTCGATAATCGATCCAAGAATTAAACGGTCCATAAAACGGTCTTCAATGCCGTCGCGCATCGTTTTCATCAGGCGATTAACGTAAGGATCTTTACTATCTCGGGTAAAAGCAAGACCGCGTTCACGAATCAGATAAAACACTTGTTGAAAATGCTCTAACTCTTCTAAGGCGATACCAATCATACGTTCGACGAGTTCAATTTTATCGGGATACTTTACAACAAAATGCATGGCACTTGCTGACGCTTTACGCTCACACGCGGCATGGTCGATTAGAAACCCGTCCAAATTTTGAACGATATATTCACCCCATCCAGAACGCGTTTGCGTACGAAGCTTGTAGCCGATCACTTGATGGAAAGACGGTCGCTGATAAGGAAACTGGTGACGCCATTTCGGGTGGGATAGACGAAT
>JALSKP010000182.1 GCA_026988815.1 Myxococcales bacterium
TCTTAGCGACGAAAAAGAGGCCTTTGCGCTTGCTGCCGAACTCGCTATTTTTTCTTCCGCCGCGGCTTCAATCGCAGAAAATAGTAACGCGTTTTACCATAACGTCGCCGAGGGCGAAGATGCTCACGAGGACGCCTTCAATCTCATTTATGCCGCTAATGAAGATGTGGAGGTCCAAACATCGCTCGCCCAAAGTGCGGCGGTAGAGATTCTTATCCGTCGTGGAGAAGAACATCCCCCGATCAATGGTGCGCCATTTTCCGGCTCTACTTACGACCAAGAAGATATCGATTACGCCCGAGAAATTTTATTTAGAAAAGACAAAACAGCATCCCAAAAAGTACAAAAGGCTCGCCTTCTTTCGGACCTTTTAGCGTGCGATTTTCCCGAAAAAGAAGAGCTCTTTGAAGGCTATGACAAACCAGCTTTATATCTTCTTTTAGAAGATGGGGAACTATCCCAAGGATGTGGCGATGACATTGCGTCTCTGGCCGTTATCGAAAGTTGTTTACGTACCCAAGACTATAGCGTGCTTTTAACACTTCTCGAAAAATGTTCCTTATTCAGGGTCGACTATATTCGAACACGTTTAGCTTTTCTTTTGGAATGAGGTTTGGAATTTTTCCTTATCAAAGGGTTCTACCCCCATGTCCTCTAAGGTTTTAAAAAAATCAGATTCGGGGAAAACGAGCGATGATAGGTCGGAGGAGACTTTCACGCGATGGGCGTACCAATCCGATTGTAGGAATCTGCGTAGAGGCTTTGAGAGAGGGGACATCATGGGCTCGGTAAACCATGCTGTAGATTCCGCGGTCGCCCGTTCTATCGGAGGATTAAGGACGAAAGCCCATGAGGTTGTGGAGATAGATTTCCATTTTGTCATCGCCGCTTGATCTTCGTAAACTTTGCTACTATCCCTTTGTATGGCTTGAAAAACACCTTCATATTTGGGATCTGCGTATCGGAACCATTTCGAATAAAAAATGGCATTGTGAAAATACATGGGAACGGCGACGATGGCGTCTAAATTCAAACGTTTGCAAACGTTGACTAGAATATCGTAAACTTTACTACCTAATTTTAGTCCGGGTGCGAGTTGGGCAGGTAAGGGCGATTGCTTGTCGCTAAAGGAAGCGCTGGGGTTGGACATTTCCAACCAGTGTACGTAGAGCACGCGGTGGGAGGCCGACGTAGCGTGGGTTTGCAAGGTTTCGGCGAGGTTAAGATGGGCTATGTCGAGAACGACATCAATAAGGACGCCGTCTTCACATGTGATTTGAAGTTGAAAACCACTCGCGTGCGGCGAAATTCTAAGTTGGGTTTCGGGAAATCCCCTATCGGCAAGATCTTGTTTAATCCCATATTCTTTCATCGCAATATCGAGACCATCTTCTGAGTAATATCCTAAAAAGAGTTGATCTTGCTTAAAGAGATCACCAAACAAAATTTCTTCGTCGGAAACGCCGAACTGTAATTCTGCGTCGCCCAGTGTCCTAAATGCGTGCTGTGAATTCTTATCGGGCATCGTTAACGTTCTACATTGTGGCGAAGGAGAGCCAAGTTTGAAATCTCAATCTCGACCTCGTCTCCGTTGACCATGGGCGCCACACCGGAGGGCGTTCCTGTTAAAATCACATCGCCAGGGAAGAGCGTCATGACCTGGCTCACGAAAGAGACCACGGTTGGAATATCGAAAATAAAATCGTCGAGCGCGCCGTCTTGGCGTCCTTCACCGTTCACGCGAAGCGCAACTCGATTTTGGTCGGGATGAAAAGTTCGGCGATCGAGCACATAGGGACCAAGAGGACAAAAGGTATCAAAGCCTTTTCCACGGGTGTAGCGTTTCTCTCTTCGCTGGATATCACGCGCAGATACGTCGTTTGCACAAGTATAGCCAAAGATAAACTCGCCTACCTTTTCGACGGCGATGTTTTTGGCTTCTCGGCCAATGATGATCGCCAATTCGGCTTCGTGATGAATAAGCTCCGATTGGGGCGGGAGGATTACGCTTCCTCCGTGTCCGATCAAAGCGCTTGTTGGCTTCATAAACATCAAAGGTTCTTTGGGTAGATCTTTGCCTTGTTCCTCAGCGTGGGCTTTATAGTTGAGACCAATACATACGATCTTCGTGGGTTCAACGGGGGGAAGTAGAACCTCGGGAAGAGAAATGACCTCACCTAATTTCAGTTCAGATTCATTAAAATAGGCCTTGTAAAAATCCGCAATTGGCATTTCTAGAACGCGAAAATCTCCGTCTTTTTCAACGGCATAAAAAGGGCTCGATCCCTTCGGAATTCGAGCCAACTTGATTCTATTCATGTGTTTAATCTTATGTAGGTTTACTTTTTAAGTTTTTCTAAACGCTTTCTTTTCTGTTCTTCTTTGAAGGCCTTGGCTTCGGCTTTGATGGCCTCTTTTTCTTTATGGCGTTCGATGATGTAGTTCTTAATACCATCGATGTCGTAGTTGTAGGTGAAGTCATAGTCGCAATAATGTTGGATCGTTTTGCCTTTTGCGATTTCTTTAGGAGGGGCTCCATCTTTCCAATTACATGTCCACATTTGACGGTTCAAAGCGTCAACAATTTTAGGCGACTTGCAATCCATATCGGTTGCAACGGTACACTCGCTTGGACAACATCCGTCGGAGACGCCACACGCAGGTTGTTTATCAGGGCAACTATTAGGGTATTCCATTTCGAGTTCGATTTTATGCCCACGATCGATGGTGCTATCAACGCGAACCTCATTGCCGACAAGTTTTCCGGTCTTCTTGTCTTTAACGTACCATTTGGTGAAGGTGACGGGCGTTTTGAGCTCGTTGCCTTTTTCGTCCAAGAGGGGTTGCGCGTTAAATCGAATTTTTGCGCCCGCTGGATTGGTTGTAATGGTTACTTTCCCGTAAAACTCGTTTTCACTATCTTGTGACATACGCGCGGAGAATTCATTCTTATCTTCCAAAGATTTCGGCGTTAAGGTGGCGTTATAAGTGTAGCCATAGGTCGTACCTGATTGCTGCCACATTTGCTGATTTACAACATCCTTACGGACCTCATAACCAGGAAGGGAGATTTCAAGATTGTGAGGGGTTTTCACTTCAAGATCTTGAATTCCGGCAATCGTTCCAATTCTTACTTCTCGCCAGGCACCACTGGATACACGTCCGTAATGTTTTTTACCGTTGAGACGAATTTCGGAAAATTTTGGATAACCGCTGATCATCATGTTGCCGAATAGACGCAAATTCTCTTTTTGAGCTTTGGCGTATTCTTCTTCGAGCATCTTTTTTTCTGCCAATCTTTTTTCTTTGAGATTGCCTTTGAAAACCGACATCAGATCGTCGCCAGAACCCGTCATCATGATGCCCATTCCTACAATAACAACGACAAGCAAACCTATGACAGCAATCATCATTGTATTCGTTTTGGCTTTTGGAAGATCGATATCTCCAAGGTCATCATCCCCTAAATATTGATTTCCATCTATTTCCGGTCCACCGGGAATCAGAATGCCTTCCACGCCTGAGGTTTTCTTTTTCTTAGGTTTTTTGTTTTCCTTAAGGGCTTCCTTTTTTATAGGAGCACTTCCTTCGTCTACGAAGGGGATAGAATCTTCCTCGGCGACAGAAGCAGAAATAGCCTCCGATATTGCGTCAACAACACCGTCTTTTTCCTCTGCGTCTTTCTTCTTTTTCGATGCTTTTGGAACTTTTTCTACGTTCTCTTTTTTCTTATCGGAAGAGGCAACTCCAAAGATCCCGCCAAGGTCTTTTGCCATATCTTTTTTTTTCTTCTTTTTTTCGTCGGACATCGTCGCTCCATTTTTTCTAAAAACGTCGCGGGACTCTAGACAGTTAGAGTCGATTACGCAAGCATTCCTCCGACACAGTACTCATCATAACGATGCTCCTTTCCTTGCCCAACGAGACTCTTTTGAAGATAGTTGCTCTTTTTTTTCGTCTTATTCTTATTTCTGTTTTTCTTTTGGGGTGTAAAACTGGAGCAAAAGAAGCCAGCTCGACCTTGGCTAAGGTCGGAGAACATCCTCTTGCATGCGCAAAAAAATTCTCTCTGGCCCAAACACGTCAACGTGCGGCCTCGGTTAGTATGGAAGAATATAGTTACGAAAATCGTCATCTGATCAAACGCGAAAGGTTTTTTCCAAATGGAAAGACCTCCTTTGTCGATCGCATGGTGTGGAAAGACAATCGCCTTGTTGGGGAAACGCGAAGCGTTGATGGAAGCGATATCTTCGCCGTGGAATATACATATAAAAACGGTCTCATTGATAAAAAGAAAGTCGACGATAGTGACGAGAGCGGTCATTTACGTCCTGATGGGATTTTTGATTTCGAAGAAGTGTACTTTTATGAAAAGGGGCAAAAAGGTTTTCTTTTAAGTAAAAAGACGATTACTCGACCGAACCTTGAGTCGATGGAGGTTTCGTTTTCCTACAATACTGACGGACAAGAATCGGAAAGGTGGACGAGGCGAGGTGAGGTGGTGATTGAGCATAAAACAAATACCTATAAAAAAAGCAAACTGTCTCATGTCGAGTTCAATCTTTTTGGAAATCAGAAAATAATTACCTACGACTACCTTTATAATGAGGCAGGCCAAATCCTTTCTATCCAAAGGAAAGGGGCCGATGGCGAAGACGCGACGTGGACCTATCTCTACGATTGTCAGAAACAATAACACCTCTGGAAATCGACACCGCACTCTTGCGAGTCAAAGAAGCCATGGCTAGGGTGCGCCAATGATCCTAGATGTAGCATTGTTTCTATTCGGTTTGGTTCTCCTCTATTATGGGGCGGAATTTTTGGTATCGGCAGCCAGCGCGTTGGCTTTCCGCTTGGGAATCACACCTATTATCGTAGGTTGTACAGTGGTCGCTTTCGGAACCAGCGCTCCGGAATTGGTCGTGAGTCTTGCGGCCGTGTACTCAAAAAATGATGGGGTTTCGATCGGGAATATTATTGGGTCCAATATCGCAAACCTTCTCCTCATTCTGGGAATGGCAGCTGTAATTCGACCGATTGAGGTCAACAGGGACGTGATAAAAAGAGAATACCCGATCATGTTGGCAGCGATCGCGTTAATGGTGATTTTTGGCTTCGATGGATTACTTTCTCGCTGGGATGGGGCTATTCTTTTCGCGGGCATGGTCGCCTACATGGCCTATCAATTCGTCGCTGCAACGCGAGCGATGGCGCAAGGTAAACAGGTTGCGCTGTTAAGCGAACTCGACGAGGTTGATGAGAAGGCGAGCATGGGCAAAAATACTGTCTTCTTAATAGGCGGTATTATCGGGTTGGCTTTGGGTGCAAAAGTGATGGTGGATTCGGCGGTTTCGATCGCCCAAATCTACGGCATTCCCGATTTTCTCATTGGCATTTCTATTGTCGCCGTTGGTACCAGCTTACCCGAGCTTGCCACGAGCGTGATCGCGGCGATGAAAGGAGAATCCGATATTTCAGTTGGAAATGTCGTTGGATCGAACGTTTTTAACACCTTATTGGTATTGGGTGTCGTGGCCTCTTTAACGCAAATTACGATTGGAGAGGCTGCCAGACTTGATATGTGGATCATGCTCGGAACAGCGGGCACGATTTGGGTTCTCATGCTCATCACGCCGCGTATTACTCGCATTCATGGCGTTGTTTTTCTGAGTAGTTATGTCGCCTATATGGTCTCGCTATTTTATCGATGATTGAAATCATTGGCTACAATTCAATTTCGTTGTAAATGAAGATTGTCTAAAGATTGAGGACGACCACAGCGGGTCGCGCCCTCCAAAGCCATTTATTCACAAAAAATACCAAAATTTAGACCTAAAAAAGCCCCATCGAAGGGGCTTTTCTTTTTAGAGGAGCGTTTTTTATTTACATCTTCCGGCTGAACAACTCTCGCCTGATGCGCATTCGCAATCGGTTTGACATTGCGCTGGGGCTTGTGAAGGTGCTTCGCAAATCCCGTTGTCGGTGCACACTTCGCCCGAACCACATTGCTGATTGCAAGTACATGGGGTTGCGCAGGTTCCATCGGTACAGATTTCATCACGGGCACACTCGGCGGTGCTTCTACATGCAACGTTTGGATCTTCTTCACAGTAGCTATTGTCGTTACAGATAAATCCGGCACCGCAATTAGAGTTTGTGGTGCATCGGGTTTCACACTGTGCGTCGACGCAGATTTCGTTTCCGCCACAATCTGCCGTTCGGCGACATTCTAATGCCTCGCATAACCCTTGGCGACATCGCTCGTTCGCGCCACATTGTGCATCGTCAGAACATGTAGATAAGCATGCGCCGTTTACGCAGGCTCCACCATCACATTCGCTGTTGAAGACGCAGCTTTCGGCCGTTTTTTCACAAGAACCATCAATGCAGATTTCTCCACTTCGGCAATCTTTTCGGTCGACACACTCAGCAGTATTGTCAGCAACACATTTGAAGTTGCGACATACTTCGCCGTTTGAACATGCGTTATTTGAACCACATTCAGCGGAATCAGGAGCGGTACAGGAGTTGTTCACGCAGCTTTCGCCCACTTCGCAATCGCTTGCTTTTACACATTCTAAATTGGTTGAGGAATTACAGGTTCGCTTTCCGAAATCGTTGACCGTTGGAAGGCACTGAGAGCTCTCGCCGATATTGACGCACTCAAAGCTTGTCGGACATTCTGCGTTGGTGTCACATGGACGGGTACAGACTTTTTCTCCAGTGCTTGTCGTCTTGTCGAAATTGAGTTTGATACAAAGCGCGCCGGTTTCAGAACAATCTTGGTTGGTTTCACAGGACTGACATAATCCAGCATCGCCATTATCGTCTGTATTTTTCGGCTTACAGGTATTGGCGATACAAATTTTTCCGGCGTTGCAATCTTGATTCGAATAGCAATCGATTTCTTCTTCGACGATAACATCTTCTTCGACGATCACTTCTTCGCTTTCTACGTAGACGTCTTCGCAGATGGTGTCGCAGGAGGTTTCAACCCAACACTCGTCCCAACATTCCCAGTCGTCGCAGTAGCTTTCGCAGACATCAATATCTTCGCATTCATCGTAGCATTGTGTTTCGTAGTGTCCGTTCTCGGAGACGACCAAACAACCGGATGAGAAGACCCCGATCAACAATAGCGTTAATGTACTTAGCAGATTTTTGAGTTTCATTGGGGACTCCATTTTCCTAATATGTTTATTTCTTATGCTCATATGGGTTTTAACGTGGGGGTTAGGATGAAATTCAATTGAAGGCGGAAATTTTGGATCTTTTTATCAATGTAGGCATTAAATAGGAGAATATATAGAAACACCACTGACGCGTTGACCTAAATTTGCTAACTACCTATAGTCCAGAACCTATTTTTAGATCTAATAAGGTAGATTATATGAAGACGTCTAGAATTTTTCTCTTTCTGTTTATCGGTGCCACTTTGCTCAACGCCTGTGGCGACGACGGAAAAAACAATGACGGTGGAATCTCGGCCATTGATCCTGGTGTGATCCTCGTTGATCCCGCAGAAGTCGTTTTTGCACGAGTGGATCTCCTTAAAACGGATGTGCAAACCTTGGTTATTTCCAATAACGGTGACGGAACCTTGGTTATCTCCGATATCAAACTCGTTGAGGAAAGCTTAGACGATGGGGGCGGTCGAGAGATCGTTGAAGGTCAAAATTGGAAAAGAAGCGCTCGATTAAAACAGGATGAATTCATCGAATTGGATATCACCTACACGCCACGTGATACAAGCGTTGACAAAGGCTACATCGAAATCATTAGTAATGATCCCGACAACGGTTCCTTTCGTGTGCCAATCCGAACGAGTGAGCTCGCACCGCGTGTGTTCTCCAACACTCAAGTTTCTTTCGGGCGCGTTCCCCCGGTTACCGATGCGACGCGCGACATGACCTTCAAACTCACTGATATTTCTAATGTCGGACAATCTCCTTTGACGATTAGTCGTATAGAGATTTCACCAAAATCGTCCGACTTTAAAGTTGTTTATCCCGTTGAAGGCGCTGACGATAAAAACGATCCAGGATTTCCTTTAAAATTAGATCCAACGGAAATGATTCCTGCGAAAATTTTCTTCAATCCTACAACAGCCGAAGGTTCTGAAGCTGAACTCTTTATTTATAGCGATGATCCAGATTCGCCGACCTATAAAGTAGATCTGATCGGAAATAGTGGTGAGCCTTGTATCGAAGTCATCACCGGCGAAGACGAAATTAATTTCGGAGAAGGCGGCATCGGCTTTGCCAATAATAAAAAGATCACCATTCGAAACTGTGGAAGCGGCGAACTCGAACTAAAAAGTGTTGAAACCTGTACAGATGCCGGTGGAAACTGCGCGCCGGACAATATCTTTAGAATCAAACCAGACTCCCTTCCTACACTTCCAGATATTATTCCAAGCGGTGAAACGAGAAGCTTTGTTGTTGTCTATACCCCCATTGATGAAACAGTATCTACTGGTGTGTTGACGCTCACTAGTGATGATCCTGCAAAGTCTCCACTTACGATTCCGTTGACAGCCAAGGGAACGGACAACCAGTGTCCCGATGCTGTTGCTGAGGCCAAGTTGGCTGAAACCAACCGTTTTCTAACCGAGATCAATACGATTCCTTTAAAATCTATCGAGTTTAGAGGATCCAATTCAACCGATGTTGATGGATCTATCGCACGATATGTATGGACCATTGTTGAACGGCCTTTAGGGTCAACTGCTCGACTTCAACCCGATAGTGAAGTCGAGAATCCAACCCTCTTTCTCGACCTCGCTGGCGATTATGTGATTGAACTCGTTGTGTATGATGACCAGGGAACAGCCAGCTGCGGCGAGCAAGATTTTGTTAAAATTAGCGCAACGCCAGACGAAGATATTCACATTCAACTTGTCTGGAACACACCAGCCGATCAAGATCAAACCGATAGTGAGGGAACCGATATGGATCTCCACCTCCTTCATCCACTCGGAACGTGGAATAATGATCCATGGGATATTTTCTACGAAAACAAAACGGGCGAGTGGGGCGCGTTGGGAGCATCTGATGATCCTAGCCTCGATGCCGATGATACCAACGGTGCAGGTCCAGAAAACATCAATCTCAACAATCCCGAAGCTGGTTTAAGTTATGCCGTTGGCGTTTACTACTTTAATGCATACGCGTTTGGCGTCTCCTACGCGACGGTTAGAATCTTCATCCAAGGTCGACAACGTTTTGAGCTTAAAGATGTATTCTTACCCGCCACAGGTACCTTTTGGTACGTCGCAACCATTGAGTGGCCTTCTGCAAGAATCTTTGCTGTGGATCAGCAATTTGACGACTTTCCACAATAAACCAAACATCCCACCTAAAACGTTGACCTTCCTGAGTTGAGTACTAAACTCCAATTCTAAGAGAGGTCTACAATGAAATCCTATCAGACAAAAATCGTAAACGTTGCTTCCATAAGCTTCTTTCTATTTCTTGCTGCCTGCGCCAAACCGACCGAAAAACCTAAACCAAAGGTCGAAGAGGTTGTTGTTCAACCACCAGCACAATGTATTTCGGGGTGCATGCCCAACGAAGACGATAAATGCGTTATCGAAGCTCGGGTGGCTGACGGTGCGACCTTGGGAATGGAAATCGTCGAATGTGATCCCCGATGTTGTGAACCTGGTGCGACTTATATCGGTGGCGGTGTCGATACAGATAAAGATGGCATTTACGACGGCGCGGATGAATGCGTCGACCAAGCCGAAGATTACGACGGATATCAAGACAAGGACGGGTGTCCTGAGTTGGATAATGATAACGACGGGATTCTCGATGTTGACGATCTTTGTCCCCTCGATCCCGAAGATGTAAACGGCATCGACGATGAGGATGGGTGTCCTGACTAATTTCTTGTGTCCGAGGAAACCCAACAAAAAACACAATTGTGGTTGGGTTCCGTGTAGGTTGGTGTTGATGGAGCAACGCGACGAAACCCAACAAAAAACACAATTGTGGTTGGGTTGCGCGTAGGTTGGTGTTGATGGAGCAAGGCGACGAAACCCAACAAAACTACATCGGTTAATTTCTGGAGAAAAGCTTCCAGACCTGTTCTAATCAAATCTATGATTAAGTATTTTCTATTCCTTTTCGTTGTTCTCTGGTCCAATGGTCTCTTCGCACATGCCGAGGAACCCGCAGCAAAATCTATTCTCAAAAATGGTGATGCCATTATCGTCCAAGCCAACTTCGGAATCGTTTCTGGAGACATGAAGGATTACGTTTGCGAAGAATCCTTTATTGGCGGAGAAACGTGGAAAATGGCGCTCCTCGGCGAAAACGAATGGATCACCTTCGGAAGCGATGCAATAAAAAGAACCGAGGATGGGTGTACATTTGAGACCGTGAAAGAAATCAATTCCATCGTAGGCGACATTCGTGTCTCTCCAGATAAAAAAACAATCGCCTATTTTGCGAACGGAGGAACTGATAAGGGTATTTGGTTCAGCCAAGACCGCGGTAAAAGTTTTACGCCTTCTTCTTTTCCAATCGAAGGAATTCAGATTACCGGCCTGCGTTTTAGTAATAATCAAACCCTTCTTATCAGCGCCTACGATACCACCCAAGAGGGCAACGGCATTTTGCTTTCCGTGTCTACCCAGACTCTGGAAACGACGACAATTCCCTTGCCCGAGGGTGTCACTTTCCCCTATCTTTTGGATGCCAATGACGAGGGATATGTTTGGCTGGGACGAAAAGTCGAACAAACGATTTTTGTGGGAAAAGGCGATAAAAGCGATGAGTTAGAATACATCCCTGGTGCTTGGCCGACCGGTGCGGCGCTCTCCGAAGATGGTAAGTTCATATACGTTTCCGGCGTGAACGAAGGCGCGGGTCTTTCAATCGGAAATCGCAGTACAGGGTCTTTTGAACTTCACCATCCCGATAATATCTTCGATTGCTTGGATCGGGTAAATGGGAAAATTTATCTATGTGGACTCGAAAAGCGCGACGGCTTTGACGTGTTCCAGATCCAAGACGACAATACGCTGAAGGGCGTGGTTAAATTCAGTACAATTGAGGGCCCCAAAAACACCTGTTCGAAGGACTCAGAAGTCGGTCTCGTTTGCGCCATCATCTGGAAAGAAACAGCGAGCTATTTTGGAAGAGATCCTGAAGACATGAGAGCCAATGATTTTGGGGAGAGCAAAGATACGGGCGTCGAGTCAGACCTAAATTCACCCAATGCCAAGGAGTCAGGTTGTGGTGCTATTAACGCCAATCCCAACCATGCTTTTTTATATTTTCTTTTCTTGGGTTTCTTTCTGGTTAGAAGAAAAGCAAGAACTTAGAGCAGACGATAAAGACGCCTACCATTCCCGTAAATCCGAAAAGAAGACTGACTCCGATGGGAACAATGATTTGGTAGGTAGGTTTATCTTTTAGGAGAAACATTGCCGCCAAGGATGCCACGAAACCCGAGAGTGCAAAACTCGCCGGGCCAGCTAACACCTTTACCGCTAAGATGCCGTCGCGTTCGCTCCCCGCGGCGAGGATAATTGTTCCGATAAGACCGATAAAACAAAAGAGAAACATAAAAATAAAATAGATGCCAGCGGCGACTTTCGCGTTCATCGTACTGGCCTTAGTCGGGACTGTGTGGGTGTTATTCAACGTCTTTCTCCTTCTGTTTTTCTTGTTCTTTATTCACTTTTTTCTTCTTTATTTCTTCGGGTTTTTTGGTCTTTTTTTTGGATGTACTTGGTGTTTTTTTAGACCCCTTTTCTTCTTTTTTATCTTTACCTTTTTTTAGCTTCGGCTGAGTTAGGTCCGCGTCCTGAAGCGCCCCTTCTTTTTTTTCCGCATCTCTTCCTTCCTTTTTTCCGGCGTCTGTATGGGGATCGCTATCTGAATTCGGCGAGAGATTTTTCGATGGTTCCGTGGAAGGGGGCACACCTTTTCCGCTCGTCTTGCGTAAATCGGAAAGGGAAGGCGGTGCCGGCAATTGGTCGAGCATCCGTGGTCGAGGGATAAATTGATGAATAAGATTGAGTATTTTTAATACCTCCTCTTGGGTGTAGCGCCCGCGAATGAGGACGTACTCGTCCTTGGTTTCGCAGTGCAAACGCTCAACAAGATACCCAAAAGCAAGTTTTAAAAAACCCATCTTTGAAAGCAAGGTTCTTTTCATACGCGGGCAACTTTTTGCAAAACTTTCCGATTTTTTGGCATCCTCAAACCCCAATTCGATAAGAAGATCGGGGGTCTTAATATTCGAAACTTCAAGTTTTGCAGATTGAAAGATCAATTGCCCCAGACCCGGCATCGGAACACGAATACGACGACCGGTGACCAGAATTAAACTCTGGTCATTCGTTGCTGCGTTTTCAATTTTATTTAAGGTGGCCATCATTGAGGACCTTCCTCGAGTATCTTTTTTGTATAATTTTTTAAGCCATTTTTCTTTCCCAAGAAGTGCCAATCCGTTTTTGGCCAGAAATATTTTTCTCTCATCTTGGTAGACATCATTAACAGGAAGGAGGGCGCGAATCGGTTTTTTATGAAGCTGGGTCCAGGGCGGAACATCGCGAAAACGACGGTCCAATTTCTTCATGACCAAGCCATTGGTCATCCGATGTTTCATTGCAAGAAAGGTCTCCGAAATACGTTTGGGTTTGGCGGAGGCGATGTAAAGCATGTCGATATTTTGAATGGGATCGATGGTGGTATTCTCCAAAACGATGCGATAATCGGGAATGCGAGACATCAAATCTCGCATCGCTTTTTCGAACGCTGTTCCTCGAATACGATCCGTTCTTACCATCGCTGAATAGACTGCGTTTCCGGGGCCATAGCCGGAAATATTTGGAAGTCCAGCCGGACCACTTCTGTCGTACAGAATATCCTCACTTTTCTTCTTTTCCTCTTTCGTTTCTTTCTTTGTCTCTTTCGTGCTCAGCTTTATTTTCTTCTTTTTTTTCTTCTTCTTAGCAATCGGCTTCGGTTTTGTTGAGGGGATAAGCCTTGGCTTTTTTTCGATCTTGGGTGGGTCTACTTCGACTTCGATTTCAACAATCTCTTCGATGTCTGGTTCTTCCTTTGTCGATTTTTCTTCTTCTTTTTTTGGTGGTTCTATCTTTGCCCATCTCCCACTCTCGGTGCTCAATCCTTCAAGATCGTCAAAACTCTCCATCCACTCTAGTTTGGTATCCAGACGACCGTGATTGGATAAAAACGCGGGAATGAGAAAAAGAGCGTGCAGCGCCACACTGGCGAGGAGCGAAAGGATGGCGATCTTAGATCGAACGCTCTTTTTCCCTGACTCTTCTGTTTTCGTTTCCATAGTATTAAATAAGACGTCCTCGGCTCGAAATAATTCCGTTCTTTAACTTTAGAGCAAAAGGGAGAACGTAAATAGATAAATTATTTGAACATTATTTGATCAAAAACCCCGCAAGATCTAGGCTATGATTAACCTCTAATTGGAAAAATGTGAAACACATTCTCTTAATCCTTCTCTTCAGCATGATTGGCTGCCAGAGCGACGAAAATCATGAAAATAACGGGACAACTACCCCG
Source organism: Myxococcales bacterium (assembly GCA_026988815.1). Lineage (GTDB taxonomy): Bacteria > Myxococcota_A > Bradymonadia > Bradymonadales > Bradymonadaceae > CALJNB01. The sequence goes on from JALSKP010000182.1 coordinate 13,560, forward strand.
GATATGGGGGAGATTGAATGCTCTCTCGCGATAATCGTATGCGAGATCTGCGATCTCGAAGAAGCCCTTTGCATAGAGGGGAAATGGGAATGTCAGGTCAATCCCGATATAACACCCCCCGATTCTTGCAAAGTTCCTTGTGAGGAGGACGTCAATTTTTCCTCTATCGGAGAAGCCTGCGCCTGCGGCGGCAGTCTGGCGTGTGTCTCCGGAAAAGTAGATTGCCAGGGAAGCGCGGAATCAAATCTATGCGGCGGTTGTGAAAGCTTACCCGATCTGGCCCTAGGGGAGGCGTGTGGCGAGTGTGGGGTGCAAGAATGTGAAAATGAAAATGCCTTTATCTGTGTGGATCCCGGTCTAAATGCGTGTGGAGGTTGCCAGTCTATCCAAGAAATCCTTGGGGAAAGTTGTGGAGAAAGCCCAGAAAACCTTTGGGTCTGTGACGGCATCGAAAAAGCAAAATGTAGCCTAGAGGAAGGGAAAGCCTGCCTCACCGATGACGATTGTTTTTCTGAACATTGTTCTTTCGATCTTTGTACGCCCAAAGGATATTCTCACGTGAAAGCGGCGACCTATACGATGGGTGCCCCTCTAAATGAAGTCGGACGACACCGATTGAGGGAAAATGGACAACACGAAGTCGTGCTCACCCACGATCTCTTTGTGAAGCAGACCACGGTAACCCAGGGAGAATACCTGGCCATCACGGGAAGCAACCCCTCCTATTTCGTAAATTGCGGGGAAAACTGTCCGGTGGAACGTATCAATTTTTACGAAATGTTGGCCTACGCCAATCGCCTCTCGTTGAGTGAGGGCTTGGAGGCCTGCTACACCTTGGATAATTGCACGGACGATAAATACAATGCGGGATGTCCTCCAAATGTTCGTGATGGTTTGTTGTGTTCAAGCCGAACCTTTGTTTGTGATAGTGCTCCGCTCGATCCAGCGCTGGACTGCAATGGATACCGTTTACCGACCGAGTCAGAATGGGAGTATTTCGCTCGGGCAGGAACGACAAGCGCTTTTCTTACGCGTTCTGGAACAATAAGTTCCTTCAGCTTCACACCGCTGGACGTTGAGCTCGATCAAATCGCTTGGTATTTTGGTAACGCTTTTGTGAGTTACGAAGGAGGCATCAACTGCACTATCCCAACAGCTAGAATTGATTGCGCCGACATTCCCGCAGACCAATCGATCGGCACCCATCCCGTCGCTCAGAAAGACCCGAACATGTGGGGACTCTACGATATGACCGGCAATGTGTGGGAGCGCGTTTGGGATATTAGCGACGATTACCCGGATCCGGGAAGTTCGGTCACCGATCCAACGGGACCGGCGCTGGTCGATGCGCCAGATGCACGAGCACGACGTATGCGCGGTGGTCCTTTCAACGCCTATGGTCAATATATGCGCGTCGCATATCGGACTGGACCAGGCGCCCATACACGAATATACAACTCAGGATTTAGATTGGTTCGTTCCCTCCTATAGAACTTTATGAAAAAACGAGAAGCTGTACTTGATGTTTTTGAGGCAATGCAAAAACAAAACTATCTGGCCTGTTATTGGAAATCCCCAGACGGATTAAATGATGCGCTTGATGTCGTTCAAAAAGATGTCGATTTACTTTGTAAACATGAGCCGACAGACCTTTTACATGAACTTGGGTTTAAGAAATTTAGCCCGCAAAAACGCCATCGCTTAAGAGGGGTTTCTCATTGGGTCAAACCCGTCGAAGGTGGATTTTGTCACGTCCATGTTCACGAAAGAATCTATACCGGACGCACCGCGCCCTTGAGCTATCGTATTCCTTGGGTGGAATACATTCTCCACCATTGTGTGGTTGACGAGAAAAGGGGTATTCCGATTCCGATTCCGGAGGTCGATTTTCTACTCCTCTTGGCCAGGTATGCTTTTGAGAAAAAGATTACGAAAAAAATTCTTAAAGCGTCGATGCGGCGAACGACCGTCGAAAGCATTATTGAACATACGTCTTTGGTTCTCGGAAAACGTCGTGGCAAAAAACTAGGTAAAGTTCTCCGAAAGAAATCGATGCCCTCTCGAAAGAAAATCTACTCACTTTTCAAAAATGGATTGGATGAAATTCGTTCACCTACCCTATCGTCGAGCAAGTTCGCGCTTCGAAGCGCCGAAGGTATTGGGCGCCTTTCCTATGGTCGCCTCAAGCCGGAATTATTGCCCGACTTAAGACCGATTTCCAAAGGACTTAGTACCGAGGAGCGAGGTTTAGTGGTTGCCGTACTTGGGCCCGATGGATCCGGAAAATCGACCTTAACAACGGCGTTGGAAGCGTGGCTAAAAGACATTTTTAATGTGCACAAAGTTTACTTTGGACGCGGCGACATCGTCTCTCAAACCTGGCAAAGTTTAGCGAAAATGAAATGGGCGTTGCGTGGTGGTGTACCTGAGGAGAAACGTGAAGAAGGAAAGCGAAAAGAAAAAATGACCTACCTCGAAAAAAAGGGAAGGGAAAAAGGGACGAAAAAAATCGTGCGTAATCTTGCGCGCGTTGCCCTGGCGGACCGTAAAACGAGGGACGCGGAATGGGTTGCCGACGCGCGAGAACACGGCGCGATTATCATAACCGACCGCTTCCCAGTTCTAGATATTGAGCTTCTTGATGGCGCAAAAATAAAAGACGATGGAACTCTGGCGGGCAAAGTATTTTCGAAAATGGAACACCTCGTTCTAGATCGCATGACCTTGATTCCCGATATTGTTTTTAGGCTTAATATTTCTCCAGAAGTGGCGTGGAAAAGAAAGCCAGATCATCATTTGGAGGATATTCGAGCAAAAGTAGAGGCGCTAAGTAGAGCCCGTTTTCCGCACTCCCAACTTGTCGAGATCGATGCCTCAAAAAGTGAAGAGGAGATTCTTGCGAAGACACAAAAAATAATTTGGGATGCACTTTGAAAGAGGGTCGCCCTTTTCAAATCGAATTCATTGGGTTGCCCGGTTCTGGAAAATCGACACTCGCCGAAGAGCTCATTTCTAATCTGGACGCCAAAGGTTTTAAGATTCTAGATCGCAAGGGTCAACAATCGACGGTTGCCTCACATTATACGGGTCTCACGAAGACACAACGTATGGCGTCTTTTGTCGAATTTTGCGAAAAAAATGATGCGCTTGTTTTTGAGTTATCACGTTTGAGTCTATCCTTACGTCCATTGCATCGCGCCGGATTACGTCGCGCTTTTATCTTTCTAAAACAATGTCAAAACGCCTCCCTTTTTTGGAAAGAGGGCAGGGGAGAAAACAACGATTTAGATTTTATTATTCACGAACAAGATTTGGTCCAAGAATTATGGAGCGTGATTTACCTTCGGCCTTTTTGCCCAGACCGCGTTCGGGCGATCATGGATAATATGAAGGCGTGGTTACCCGATCTCATTGTTTTCATCGACCTTGATGGGCCTACCTCTAAACAACGCATGGGCAATAGAGCAGCGAAGCTAAAAAAGTTCACGGGCGAAATAGATGTAATGGTAAACCTTAGTACTAAAATTCTTGATGCTTCAAATCGAGATACGAAAAAATTGGGCGAACTCGGAACAGAGTTCGGCGCCGATTTTTTGGTGATTGATGGCCTCGACACGATCAAGAAATCGACGACGAAAATCTTAGCCTATTTGGAAAAAACAAAAGCTTTGGCGTGTTATTCTACGCCTAAGAATTTGTGAATCTGTAAACCTAATCGAACATTAAGATGGTCTTCTAAAATCCAATCTGCCAATTGGCTTGAATCGAGCTCGCCGTGAACGGGCGAGAAGACGACTTGGGCCTTGTTCACAATATCATATTTTTTCATCGTCTCTTTCGACCAGTCGTAATCTTCTCGGTGGAGAAGAACGAACTTCACTTCGTCGGAGGTTTTCAAAAACGCGATATTTTCGAACATATTTTTATCGACCTCCCCGCTTCCGGGGGGTTTTAGATCCATAATAATAGAAACCCGCTTATCGATGGTCTCGATACTTAGGGAGCCCGAAGTTTCAATCATCACCTCGTATTTGTCGTCACACAAACGCGTCATGAGATCGTGAACCTCGGGTTGGAGAAGAGGCTCTCCCCCCGTTATTTCTATGAGATTACAATTGTAGTCGGCAACCCTTTTGATAATCGTGTCGATACTTTGCTTTTCACCGCCTTTAAAAGAATAGGTGGTATCGCACCAGGTACAACGCAGGTTGCATCTGGCAAGTCGAACGAAAACGCAGGGTCGACCGCTGGCGGCGGCCTCCCCTTGGATGCTGTAGAAGGTTTCTATAATTCTTAACATAGTTTACTTTTTGTCCACGATCGAACGCAGTTCTTTTCCTGGACGAAAATGAATAGATTTCTTTTTATCTACAAAAACCTGTTCTCCCGTTCTTGGGTTTCGTCCTTTTTTGGCTTTTCTTTCTCGAATAGAAAAACTTCCAAACCCCCGAACTTCGATACGTTCGTCGCCCAAAAGTGCATCTTTCATGGAATCAAATACCGCGTTTACAACATCCTCCGCTCGTTTTTTTGGAACCCCTATTTTTAGGGAAATGGCTTCTATTAGCTCTGACTTCGTCATTAAATTACTCCGATTTTATTCGGGTGCATATTTGGCTAGCGTCGGAGCAATGTCAATCTCTTATTTTTTTTGATTTACGCGAAAAAGCTGCTGACCCATGAAAATAAAGTCATTATTGGCTAATTTTGTTTTTTCCCAAATCTTTACCCACGTGCCGTTTGAGGACGTGAGATCGACAAGATAACAATGCCCATCGTCCCCAGTATAAATCTGGGCATGGCGGCTCGACATGAATTTATCGTGTGGAAAAATAATATCCCCTTTTTCACGACCGAGAACGGAGCCTGAATCGGGGAAACAATACACGTTCTGAACGATGCCGCCGATTCCAATTTGGAGGATTTTAAAGCTTCCACCGGGGGAGGGGCTACCCATATAACGCGTGCCATCAGAAGATTTAGTTTTTGCTTTTATAGACTGTTCAAAACGTTCAAAACGAAGAACTTGGCGTCCCATTAAGAAGGTATCGCCTGGAGATAATTTTATCTCCTCTTTTAATTTTATGAAAATTCCGTTCAAGCTGTAGAGATCTTCAATAGAAAGAACGCCATCTTCAACATGAAAGCGAGCATGTTTGGGACTTAAAAAAGCATCTGTTGGAAATCGCGTATCGCCTTCTCGGCCGAGTGTGGTTTCTAGAAATTCAAGAGGAACTTCCACACCATCGCTACCGTCTTCGTTAATCGAGACCAAACTAATAGACCAAGGGTTGGTTTCACGTGCGCGGCCTGAGGCCGGTGGTGCGATCTTTTTTGGGGCCTTGATGACGCCTGATTTTGAGAGGATCGAAAGACCGCCTCCGCACTGAACGCAATATCGCATTCCGGGCGGATTCAATCCATGACAATTTGGGCATAAAACACCTGAAGTTGGCTTGCTTTGAGCCGCTGGCGATTTTGTTTTTGCTTTAGCAACACCCACACCCGAAGGCAAGGTCTGCGAAGGAACAGGCAGCTTCTCTAGTGGCTTCTTCGCTTCAACGGGGGGTTGGGTTACTTCTTCAACTTCCGAAGGCGCGTCAAAGGCATCGAGCATGAATCCTTGCAAAGCCTGGTCAGAGACGCCATCGAGTTCAGCCTCATCCAAAGAACTTGCTGACATTTCAATAGGATTGTTTCTGAAACGTGAGGCAAGTTTGGAAATCGCCTCGTCTTCCTCCGGTAAATTTGTAGCAAGATCTACAACTTCGCTCGCTGCACCAAGTCTACCGGTTCCGCTAACAACGAACTGGCTATCGTCATCTTTTGAGCTCGAAAGCGAGAATAAATCTGGGGGTACTTTACCGTCTTCCACAACAAACCATCGGTCTAAATGATACGCAGCGAAGGCCACGCCCTACAAACCCTGCGAGGCTACTTTGATTTAACCTTCATGGCAACTTGAAATGGATCACTCTGGTGTGATCTAGTGTGATAGTTTCCGATCAAAGGAATCACTCATCTAAGGCATAAATCGTTGTTTTAGCGTCCAGATCAAATCCACCGTCGCCATACGATACTGCTTTTTACCGAAAAAAGATGTTGGCATTTTCCATCATCCAATCGCACAACCACAAACAAACCAATGAGTTCGTTTGATTTCGATAAGGTCGCGCTGACTATTTTTTCTTTCGTGAGGGAGCGTGCGGGAAGGCCGATAGTTGCCAGCCCGGTACTCGACTTAAGTGTGCCGAGGTTGGACTTTTAGGCATTGGAATTGTGTTCTGCAACGAACAGTGTGAGCGAGATCTAGGCCAATGTGAACGATGTTCGCTTGAGGATGAATGTAATAGCGAAATCCTTCAGACAGAAAGTTGCGCGACCCAGGCCTCCGATACACCCACTGGTGAGTTGCGTTGCGATGCATCCTGTCATTTCGATGTGTCTGGTTGTACGGCGTGCGACAATGATGGTGTAAAGGAAGGGAACGAGGAATGCGATGGGATGGATTTTGGAGGAATGATATGCGCAGATTTTGAGCGTTCTGAAGGCCCACTTTTATGTAATGATTGTGCTCTGGACATTAGCGAATGTGCCTATATTTGTGGGAACGGTGTTCGCGAAGGCGATGAGGAATGCGACGGGGAGAGTGGGTTGGGGATGTCGTGTTCAGACATTGGAGATTTTGACGCCAGCCCACTACCTTGTGAGCTCGATACATGCCGTTTTGCCACACGGCTGTGCTCTAAATGTGGCAATGGCAATCCAAGAAGGGAATGAAAGCTGTGATGGAGACTGCCGGCGGTGTGAGATGTAGCAGGGCCGTTGGACAATCCGCCCGATTACCGCGAAAGTCAGCGCTATCGCGGTTGGATCAGAGCGTTGCTGGATCGAAAAAAACTCAGGATTGGTGAGCTGCGATTCCCTCACCGGCATACCTTCGGGTCCTTTTGTTCAAGTTAGCGTCGGTGGAAATTTCGCCTGTGCGGTTCGGTCCGATGGAAGTGCGACATGCTGGGGACCAAACCTCTCTCAATCTCCCCCCTCTTTCTAACTTTTTTCCTCAGGATTTAATTTACGTCCAGCGTAAAACAAGCAGACCATTACTCCACTTCGGAAGTTCCATATTTAATGATCTATAGAATGGGACGCGAAAATTTCAAAACGGGTCCACCTCCGCGTCATTCCTTTTTTTAAGATTTGTTCTTCTGGAGACCGCGGATCTAAAACCAGAACCTTCGATTTTGGACCCCGACTTTTTTCAAAACGAACACTGAAACTCTACGAGATTAGGGAAGTGATAGAGGAAAACCGTGGTTCTACTTCCCTAAAAACCGCTTGATCCACTTCAAAAGCAAATAGACGTTGAACAACATGAAAAACGCAAAAAGGAGGGAGCTTATCAGATACCAAAGATGCCCTTTGGGTTCGACGTCGGCTTGCAACAAATAAGCGTCAATACATACCGGCTCTTCCTCCTCCAAGGCTTGAATTTCAGCTTGAGTAGGTGTCGCTTTGAGTCCCTTTTTCTTACGCGTTTCTTCAGAAGCTTCATCGTAGTTTTTTTTATAATACATTTTGAACGCATCCCTACGGCGGGCGATCATTTCCTCTTTATCCGATTCTGTTAGCTGCTCGCAAAATCCGGTGCGGTAGCGACTACGATAATAGTCTCGTAACCCATTGTAACGACCACCCAACTTTGAAAAGTGAAGGAGGCGACCTTTTCCACGAAAATAAACGCGATCCACATCACCCTTGTTTCCGTTCACTTCGCGCTCAAAGGGATCCTCTATATAGTCGTCTCGTTTCTGTTCAACGAAGATTTTTGAACCCACCAACGAAAAATATCGATAGCGTTCAGCATTGCTGCGACGGGTGGGAATCCCCGTTGTTGAAACGAATGCGTTGTGAGGAATGTCCACTTTTGTCGAGGACATTTCCATCGAGTCGCCCAAATCTACAGGGACCGAGGATTGAAAAAAATAGCTTAATTCTTCGCGCCAATCATTGATGACCCAAAATCCCATTAAGATTACAGTAATCATTAAAAAAGGTTTGAGAACCGTATCGTGTTTGGGATCGGCTAGTGCCAGAAGCTCTGGATCTATTTCTTCGTTTTTTTCACTCATCTCACGCTCGGTGCTCGCTATGGTTTGAGACTCTTTTTAGACTAAAAAGTTCCAAACTTCTTCTTCACTATATGGATCTGTCGCGTCCTACAAGAGCCGCGGCGCGATCCACGCTATCCTCAGTGTGAGCATAGTGTGATCAAAAACGGTGGGATTCTAGTATGACCATTCATTGTGTCCTTGTGGTATTCGAGGGGATTTTTGTTCGGAAGAGAAACTCCCTCTCCCTCTGGTGTTTTCGACCGGATGATTGCAAAGATGATTATTTAATTGTAAAAGGGATTTCTTATCTACGTGAACTTGGAGTCTACAATGAAAATTAGCCTACACGCAAAT
>JALSKP010000183.1 GCA_026988815.1 Myxococcales bacterium
CTATCAATCCCCCTCCCATCGCTTTGAGCTCGCCAACGATCATATCATCGCCACCAAGCTTGGCATGTTCCTACGATCAATGGTGAAACGGTCTCTTCCCCACGATCCCGAAATTCCACAAAGCCAAAAACGCCGCATGCCACACGCCGTGAACTACATCCATGGCTCCATTCACTACAACGGCGCGCTCATGATTTTTGACGACTTCGCCGATCTTCGAGCGCACCTTGGAAATAAAAAATTCAGAAAAGATATCAAACGCTTCATTAAAAGAGAAAAGCGGGAAGTCACTTTCGTGCTGCGGGAGCGTGAATTTGATCCCACCGAGTACGCCTATTGCGTAGCCGCGATGCGTGTCTACCTGCCCTACTTTACCAACGGAAATGGTCCCTCAAAAAAGCCCGTACTATGGGGAAACAAGTCACCCTATTTGGCTATCAATTCTATTAACGGTGCCTGGATGGAAGACATGGACAAACTGGTAAACAAAGATACCATCTCCATCGTTAGATCCCCCATCTCGACAGACGCCTTCTCGACAAAAGACGGAGTGGGATATGCACTCTATCCACGGGAGGTGAAGTGGATTGAAAAGCTTTATGCCTGGTTGATGTTTCTTGATGTACGTTTGCGTGGATTCGCCGGACAGCTCTTTTTTACCAAGCGAGCACTCATCGAACCCAAACGTAGGCAGGAATACAAAGACGCTGGCGGGTATTGGAAATGGACCAATATTAATCCTGTTCCGCATCCCTTCCGTTTTCGAAACAACAGCACGCCCACGCCGCCTCAAAAAACGAGCGTCATTATTGCGACCTTAAATGAGGAAGACAGAATCGAGGACTGCATTAAAGCAGTACGAAATGCCTTTGCCGAAAAGCAACTCAACGAGATCATCGTCGTGGATGCCAATAGTTCTGACAAGACAGCCTCGCTCGTGCGTGCCTTGGGCGCCAAGATTCACTGCACCCAAAAGGCGGGATTGCGTCCTGGACGTGGCTTTCAAATGGCCTACGGCGCGTCTGTGGCGAGCGGAGATCTTCTCTTTTTTCTTCACGCCGATGCGACGCTTTCCACGCGAAGTGGAGAGAAAATAGAACGTTTTTTTAGTAAACCTAACAACAAAATCTGTACCCTTCGATTGAGATTCCCATCTCCTAACCCAGTTTACAAAGCGCTCGGTTGGGCAACGCGTTTAGATGGACGCGTGTTTAGCTTTGGCGACCAAGGTATTCTGGTTCGACGCTCGTTTTACGAGCAAATTGGAGGAATGCCCAAACAAGCTCTCTTCGAGGATGTTGAGTTTTTACAACGTGCCAGAAAACAAGCACGAATCAGCAGCCTAAATGCGAAAATCTACGTCTCCAATCGCCGCTTTAAACGTAACGGTGTTCTTCGAGAACTGCTTCATAATATCTGGCTTGGTCTACGCTATTCATCTGGAGAAACACCGGACCAACTGGCAAAATCCTACCAAAATTTCCGCAAAAAGATCTAACTCGGACACCGAGTCCCTTCGTTTAAGAGGAATGAATAGGAGTTTTTTGAAAGCTTAAAAATCGTTGACCCCATTGTCTATATTTGGACAAATCTGGTTCGCGACGGATACGTTTATCCCGGAAGGACCGGGAAATATAGGACCGGAATATAGGACCGGAAGACACGTTAAGCCAGCAAACAAGGGAATATTCTCAGGCTAGCCGCTCTCGCGGTCTCGAATTACTTCCAAGGACAGGGGTTCTGCTGATGGTGATTTGAAATGGAGCGAAATCCCCCAAACAGATGGTAAAAATAAACAATTTCATTCTGTAAACAGGCTTACTATATATTGGCTAAACACAGTCGTCCCTCCGATATTTGAAATATCCTAAACTAGCCTCCTTACTTTGTGGGCTAGGCTCGGCTAGCTCATCGCAAACGGTTCGTATTCAATCTTGAGATGCGGGTACTTATCGAGGTCGAAGCAATCGATTCCCAAAAGAGCAAGTAGCTTGAGGGTACCACCTCGACCAGGCACGTTGTCGAATTTGATTTGAGATATTGGTAGATCTTTCTGCTTTTAATGCAGCGCCTCTAGCGCCGTACAAATAAAAAAGGAAAGGAAATGAATGAAGCAGAAAAATTCGTGTTGGAGCTCAAGCCTTACAAAGGAAAACGGGCCTATCCAGAAACACTTCGGCTAAATGTCGGTAAATATGTAGTTCGTTGCCGAAATGGAAACGAAAGTTGGAGCGCGATCCAACGGAAATTAGGTCTGGGTAAAAATACGATAAAAAACTGGGCCGAAAAGATACCGCGTGACATCCAGCCGATCAAAATAAAGCACGCTGTACAGAGTATGGAAAAGGTAAACGCGATTACTATTACGTCTCCGAAAGGTTGGAAAATCGAGGGCCTTAATTTCAAAAAAGCGACGCTACTTCTTCGAGAGATTCATCGTTGACAATATTTGCCTACACCAAACCGGCAGACCTAAGAAAGGGATACAACGGTCTTTTTTCGCTTGCAGTAAATGCGCTATCGCGCGACCCAATGGACGGCGACACGTTTATATTTACCAACAAAAAACGAAATAGTTGCAAAGTTCTGCGTTATGATGGGACGGGGATGACGATCTTCATGAAGCGCCTTGATCGAGGACGCTTTGCCGGACTTTGGGTTCGTTCTAAAGATGGGGAGGTTGAATTGAGTCCGGCCGAACTTGCGTTGTTTTTGGAGGGGTCTCAAATTGTTGGCTACAAAAACCTGTCGCCCATGAAGGTAAAAACAAGTATATTCACTTACTAAAAACCTATAGGTTTGGTATCCTTGTTTTGAAATAAAAAAAGCCTTACACGAAATAGAAGACGTCGATAAGTTGAGAGAAGTGACACGACTTCTAGCCAATGAAAATGATATTTTGCATACACAATTGCAAAAACTCTTTCGTGAAATGGATACACTTAAGGGTCAAGACGCTAAACATTTACAGCTTGAAATCCAACGTCTTAAAAAACTTTAGCCGGCGACCGGCGAAAGTATAGTCAAAAAAAATCCGAACCTACACGTCCTCATCGACGCCCTAAAAAAATGGGGCCACGGAAAGAAGAGACAGGAGGTCGACGAACAGAACAGCCTGAATTGGAACATGTTGAAGAAATATTTGACCTCAGCGAAGAAGATAAAACATGTAAGAAGTGTGATGGCATAGCCGAAATAATGGACGGTGCTTTTGAAGAATCCGAGGTAATTGATGAAGTGCAGCGGAGCTTCAGAGTCATCAAAGTCAAACGCCAAAAAGCGGTGCATCGCTGCGATTGCGCGGATAAAAAATCGTCGTCGCCAAGGGGCCTCAGAAAGCAAAGGCCCGGGGTCGGTTTAGTTTGGTTTTTGCCATTTCGGTGGTGATTAGTAAGTACTATTACCATATTCCACTGGAGGCGCAGGCGTCTCAAATGGCGGACCAAGGTTTGATTGTAAAACCGAATGTGCTGTGGAATCAGATCGAACACCAAGCCAAAAGATGGGAAGGAACCTATGAAGCGCTTCGTTGCAAGGCTTTGGAATCGTCCTGCGTAAATACCGACCATACAGGCTGGCCGATGTTAGAGCTAGGCCGAAAAAACTGGCAGGCTTTTGTACTTTCCACCGATGATTTAACCACCATCGCCCCAACCTTTGGTTTTGGATACACAGACTATGTCTGATAAAATCGGTCCACGTAAAGATCATCAACGTGTGATGAAATCACTAACCCATCCTA
>JALSKP010000184.1 GCA_026988815.1 Myxococcales bacterium
GGAATCGGTGGGAGCAGCCTGGGACCCCGAGCGGTCTATCGCTCGTGGGCCGAGGAGGGGAAGAGGGAGCTTCTCTTTTCTGAGAATATCGATCCTGCAAGTTTTGTTCGTCTCGTTTCCTCTTTGGATCCGATAAAGACGATGGTGTGTGTGATTACCAAAAGTGGATCGACGCTCGAGACGATGTCGAAATTTTGGAATCTCTACCATCGCTTTGAGGCCGAGCTAGGTGAGCGTGGTAAAGATCATTTTGTAGCGATAACAGATCCTCATAAGGGGCCCTTAAGAGAGCTCGTCGATAAGTTAGGTATAACCTCCTTTCCTGTTCCCCCCGAAATTGGGGGAAGGTTTAGCGTCATGTGCGCGGTAGGCATGTTGCCCTTGGTGCTATGTGGGTATCCGGTGGAAAGATTTTTATCTGGAGCGCGAGATGTTGTGGTGTCTCTTAACTGTTGCGATGTCGGAAGGCCCAATGCGATCATGCGTGCCGTCTTTGACCATTACATGGCGTATCAAAAGGGATATGAGAACACAGTAATGATGCCCTATATTGATGCTTTCGAGGATTTTTCGGAATGGTTTTGCCAGCTATGGGGTGAGAGTTTGGCGAAGGATTTAACCGTGGATGGGGAAAAAAGTAATGTGAGCTTTACGCCGCTCAGAGCTCTGGGGACGGTAGACCAACACAGCCAGCTTCAGCTCTATACTTCGGGGAGACGAACCAAGCATATTGTCTTTATTGAGACCGAGGCGCGTTTGAAAGATAAGGTTCCACTGGGACTTCCAGACCAACTATCTCACCTCGAAGGGAAGTCTTTTTCGGAGATTCTCTTTGCCGAAACAAGAGGGACGCAAGCGGCGCTTAACGCAGCAGGTGTCCCGACGTCGCGTTGGGTTATGGATAAACAGGGGCCTGAAGAGATCGCGAAGTTAATGATGATTTATATGATCATCACGAGTACTTTGGGTGACCTTTATCGTATTAATCCCTACGATCAGCCCGGCGTAGAATTCGGAAAACGTGTCGCACATGGCTATTTGGGTAAGAAAGGGTGTGAAGAAGAAAAAGAAATTGTGAACAATTTGCTCCCAAAATACTATAAATTATAAGGGCAGGTTCTTGTAATAGATTGGTTTGATGTTAGGATTCACGAAGCAATTTAGTAACATTAACGAACCGGTAGGTACCGGACGAGGGCAATGGGGAAAGATAGCACAGTAGTAACGGTCATCAGTAAGGTCAAAAATGACACCCCAAAAACGAATGCGTGTTTGGTGGTCATTAGCGGGGCGGATCTTGGCAAGAGATATATTTTGGACAAAACATCGACCGTCATCGGCCGATCATCCAAAGTTGATATCCAAGTTGATGAGGACGCAATATCGAGAGATCACGCGGTGGTGGATAACTACGCCGGTGTGGTCATTGCGCGAGATCTAGAGTCGACTAATGGTACCTTTGTGAACGATGTTTCCATTCGAGAACAAGAATTGCGGGATGGCGACCAGATAAAAATCGGAAGAACGATTTTCAAATTTCTCTCGGGAAGTAATATTGAAGCCCAATATCACGACGAAATCTATCAGCTTACGATTACCGATGGGCTCACCCAAATTTACAATAAACGTTTTTTCCTAAAGGAAATGGAACGCGAAATGAGTCGTTCCGTTCGTTACGATAGAAAACTCAGTCTTTGTATGATCGATATCGATTTCTTCAAGTCCGTTAACGATACCTTTGGACATTTGGCGGGCGACCATGTCCTCCGACAAGTCGCGAGAAGAATAAGCGAATCGATACGTCGTGACGATTATTTTGCCAGATATGGCGGTGAAGAGTTTGCCCTCTTACTCCCCGAAATTTCAAAAGTAGAAGCGGCGAGTTTGGCTGAAAAAATTCGTGCTCTCATCGAGCAAACACCTTTTGAATTTGATAATATTGCCATCCCGGTTACTATTTCCATGGGCGTCGCGGGACTTGATGAATACCGAAACGCAGTAAGTGATACTCACGATCTGGCGTCCAATATTAATCCCTTTTCCTTTATCAAACTCGCCGACGACCGTCTTTTCGAAGCAAAAAGAGGCGGGAGAAACCAAGTCGTTTCTTCATGAAAAGAGTGCCTCTTATCGCGATCCTGCTCTTTGTGTTCGCCGGTTGCGCCGAAGGTGAATTTGGGAACGATGTTGAAAATAAAACAGATTCAAGTATCCCATCCAAAGATATGGGAAGCCCAAAAACGGACGGGGAAATGAAAGGACCCGATCTTAAGGGCATGATTTGCCAACCCGGGAGTGCAATCTGCGAGGGAGAAAACACCGTAAAAACATGTTTAGCAGACGGATTATCGTTCCAAGCAACCCCGTGTTCAAGCGAGCAAGGTTGTGAATTAGGGGTTTGTAAAACCCCTCCTATTTGTAACCCGGGAACCAAAAAATGCTCCGATCCGAACACGATATCAAGCTGCCGTGCAAGTGGCGAGGCTTGGGTGGCAAGCAGTTGCACTACAGAGCAGGGTTGCGTAAACGGTACTTGTCTTCCAGGAAAAGCCGACGGAATCCAATGTGCGGCCAATGACGAATGTGCGTCCAAGACCTGCCATTGTGGAGCCGAGGAACAATGCGCATTTACACAAAATGGTTTTTGCGTATCCAAGGGATGTGAGCAATGCGCAGAAAACGCGTTCTGTTTCGATGGGCAAAAGACCCTCGCAGGGCGGATAAATGGATACGATTTTTGCCTGCAAACCTGCGATAAAGTATGTGAGGACTCGAGCCAAAAATGTCATGAATTGCCCTCAAAAACAGGATTCAATTTAGGGTGTTATTTTGGTTCTTTGAATGCCATCGGTGGCGATTGTACCTCCGCTGATGATTGCGTAGGAGGGGTCTGCAGAAGAGATTATTTTAGGGAGAGCAATCTGTGTACTAGAGGATGCGACGAAAATTCTCCCTGCCCAGATGGAACGGGATGCGTTGATTTAAATGGGGTTTTTCAATGCACCTTGATATGTGGAGATGGGTCAGCGATTGGCACCCAACCTTGCCCTTTGGATTTACCTGAGGATCGTTTTGACGTCACGTGTAAGAATAGACCAACCGCATCCGGCGGCGTTCTTCGTGTCTGCGTCGTTCCCTGAAAAATGTTAGAGATTTTTCTTTCGTTTTAGATTTTCCATCACCCTTTGATATTCAATATCCCAGGTTTGCCCGCCTTCTTTGATGTTCTTGATTTTGTTTCGAACTTCGCTGTCTAGCTGTTGTTCGATTTCCATATGTTTGCTCAAAATCGGCTTGAGTCTTCCGCGTAGGGTCGTATCTTCAGCCCATACTTCATCAACGAAATTAGAATGTAAAAAGGTTTCAATCAACTGATCGACGATATATCCGATGGACTCATCACCGATTCTAACACGTTTCTCTTTGGCAAGTTGGCGCTTGATACGACCAATAGGAATCTGACCACCAGATTGCGCTGAGAGGTCACGCGCTTGCTCAGTGATTTCGCGATCGACACGAATGAACTCTCGAAGCACAGACTCGATATCCAGTTGAACTTCGAGTTCGTTATTTACTTCTAAATCTTCATGCCGAATAAGAGCGCGGAGCATCTCTTCTGCTATGATCGAAACTTGTCCTGAAAATAGTCTCATTTCATCTCCTTATGTGTCTTATTTTTTGTACAAGTTTTCGGACTTATTACAAGAACAATCCAACCTTTTGTCTAATCAATGA
>JALSKP010000185.1 GCA_026988815.1 Myxococcales bacterium
TGCTCCCCCCCATCCTTGCCAATGTTTTGGAATCCTCCAAGGCACAGAATCGAGAACTAAAGAACATTCCGGGGCCCCAACGCTACTTCGGACCTGCCGCAAGAATCTCCCCGAGAAAAATATCAGCCCAAAAATCTGAAAAATAGGATAGCTAACAAAATTAGAACATACCTATTTGGAATTGATTTTCGTTTTTTCCGACTTTTATGGTACACCCAGTGTCTCTAACAGTAATTTTGCCCCGGAGGCTTACGTGGTTCAACGCTTCTATATCGGTATCGCCCTTCTCATTTCTTCTTCTATCGCATGTTCGGATCTGGATTCGCAGGAAGCCTTTCAGGTTCATCGTACAGAACTTACACCCATCGATGAGGGTGAAGGCATTGGAGAAATAAAAGGCGGACAAATCGATCGGGAAAGCTCAGCTACCGTGGGCATGTTTTCTACCCGTGGAGCGATTTGCTCAGGGACTTTGATTGCGCCGAACCTCGTTTTGACCGCCCAACATTGCGTGGCGGAATTGAATAGCGAATTTATCCAGTGTGGACGAACCGCATTCGGCCCGACATCTCGTCCTGGTTCGCTTTTCATCACGACGCGTTTCCAACTCACACGTAACGCAGCTGACTACCACAACGTCGTTCAAATTCATGTTCCCCAAGGCGACTCAGGCGTCTGTGGAAACGATATTGCGCTCCTTGTGCTTGGCGATAATGTCTCCGAAGCCGATGCCACACCACTCATGCCTCGTATCGATTCGCCCCCAGTCCGAGGCGAAATTTACACCGCGATCGGATATGGTCATACCGGTGAGGGTGCGGGTTCGGGCGTGCGTAGATCCATCGCTGGTCGTCAAATATTGTGTTCCGGTTCGTGCCCGGGAGGCATCGCAACCTCAGAATTTTACGGATCTGATGGCACCTGCCAAGGCGATTCTGGCGGAACACCACGAGACTCTAAAAATCGGGTGTTAGGAGCATTGAGTAGAGGCCCTAACGGTTGTGCAGGTTCTGTCTACTCGGGCGTTTTTGAATGGGCGGATTGGCTCCGCGAAAAAGGCCTAGAAGCCGCCGAACGTGGAAAATATGAGCCTTCAATGTGGGTCACCCACGGTGTCACAGAAATTCCTGAAAACGATCTCGACCTCGATGGCATCATTATCGACAACGACAACTGCCCAGATATTGCTAACCCCGAACAAGCCGACGTCGATCAAGACGGCCGCGGTGATATGTGTGATTTCAATTCCGACGAAGACGACATCGACGATGATAAAGACAATTGCCCCCTCTTCGCAAACCCCGACCAACTCGATACCGACAACGACGGTTTTGGTGATGCCTGTGATAACGACGATGACGGAGATGGCGTCGACGATGAAGCTGATTTCTGCCCCACCGATAAACGTTGGATAGACTACAATTCTCCTTGTGGAGAAGAGCCGAAACTTGAAATCAATTTCACCGATACAAGATCAACGGCTCCCTCACCGGATTGTTCTACCAGCAGCGGAAACGCGAGCATCTTTGGTTTACTCCTCTTTGGATTCTTTTTCTCGCGAAGACGAAAACGCAATTCGCAATCTTAAGTTTTAAACTGACCCTCCCGGTCAGTTTGTTTTTCTATTCTATTTTCATTCATCCCTTGACTCTAAAGTACGCTATAGACTGTAGAATGGGTCCGGTTCTGAATGTACTTCAGCAAAAGGAAAACCATGACCGAAATAGAAATTTACAGCGCAGGGTGCCCCGCATGTGAGGAGGCAATCGAGTTGGTCCGTGATATGGCCAGCGACTCATGTTCAATAGAGGTGCTCGATATGCACAACACCGAGGTAGCTAGGTCGGCAAAAGCCTTAGATATTGCATCACTACCGACCGTTGTGATTGACGGAAAGCTCGCTCGATGTTGCCAGAATAAAGGCATAGACCGGTCGATTTTAGAAAAAGCTGGGGTAGGTAAGAAGGCATGAAGATTCGAATCTGCCTAATCCTCTCATACTGCGTTTTTGCGTTTGCGGCCTGTGAGAGTCAATCTAGGGCACAGACCATCGTCGTAAAAACATCCAATATCGAGCACAAAAAAATATCCGTCTTGGGAATGACCTGTGTCGGATGTGAGGTCACCTTGGAAAGTACGTTGAAAAAAATCGTGGGAATCGTGAACGTCAAAGCCTCCCACTCTGACAAGGTCGTGGTCGTTGATTATGATAAAACGAAAACCAACATGGCCGAAATTACACATGCAATAAATGAGGCGGGATATAAAGTCACCGACTGATTGATGGGAAGCTTCTTTCAATTTGGAGAAGACATTGAGGGATTCTCGTACAAGGTCATTAACGAGCGAGATGCCAGAGCGAGCGCTGGCATTATGTTCCTCTTAGGACTCACCAGCTTGTTTTCAGTCTTTATTTTCCGAACCCTCTTTTGGGCCGAGCTCTTTTCAATCACCTTCATTTTCGAATTTATAGTTCGCGTTTTTTATAATCCCAAATATTCTCCCTACATGCTTTTGGGTGGTTTAATCGTTAAAAACCAATACCCTGATTGGGTCGAGGCAAAACCCAAACAGTTCGCCTGGGGATTAGGCATGCTCCTTGGCGCCTTCATGAGTTATTACATCATCTTTGATGTAATTTCTTTGGTACGTCTTTGGATCTGTGTCGTGTGTTTGGTGCTCCTCTTCTTAGAATCAGCCTTTGGCATTTGCCTCGGATGTATGCTCTATATCAAGCTCAACTTAACCCCAAAAAACTGCCCGGGAGGCGTTTGTAAAGCTCCGCCAGATTCGCGATTTGGAAAGAAAGAAGTCCTCCTTCTCGCGATTTTCACAAGTCTGTTTATTTCTGGATATTTCGCGCTTGATAGAATAAAGCACGTCGAAACGGCGAACGTTATTATCATCGATGAGTAGGTGTCTAGTGTGCACATGATCATTTTCGGCGGGTTGAGTGAAAAGAGGTTTCTTCTTTGGAGTGAAGAGAAATCCCCTCTACCTCTGGGAGAGGGCTAGGGTGAGGGTCGTCAACGAAAGCAAGTGCTCTCAAAATCCCGCTGTTCTGGATCACACGAGTAGGTGTCCCACGGCGAGCCAACTAATTGTTCACACGAATTGTCCTTCGCCCAAGCACGTGTTATGACCTCCGGCAATACTGCTAGGAAACCATCCTACCTTCCCAAATTGGATCTTGAATGAACTTAGTTGAACTAATTAAAACCAAACGTAAAAGTTTCGATTCCTCTTCCGTTTTAAACGTACTTTTTGCGACCTCCGACCTCGCGCCCTTCTCAACCGAAAGCGCACTGGCTGAAGTTTCAAGCCAATTGCCAAGCGCACTGGCTTCCAAAGGACATCGGGTCACCATCATAACCCCCCTGTATTCTGACATCGACGCAAGTGACTCAAAGTTGAGCAAGAGATTGAGCCCCATCAAGGTTAAATTAAACGCGAAAAAGAAAGTGAATGTACGAATCTGGGAGAAAAACATCAATCTCACCGTGCGTGTTGTTTTTGTAGATTACGCGCCTCTTTTATCGAAGCGACCAAAAGACGGATCCAAAGAAGCCGCTCAAACTTACGCCTTCTTTTCCCGCGCAGTTGTCGCTTACTCCAACTCGGTTTCTGTAGATTTTGATATTCTGCATTGCAACGACTGGCAAACCAGCCTCATTCCAGCCTACCTCGCCGACGAAAAATCGCCCCTTCCATCGATCTTATCGATC
>JALSKP010000186.1 GCA_026988815.1 Myxococcales bacterium
ACCCCCAATTGAACACTCAAATCCCGTTGGGACCAGCGCAACGCAACAATCCTTCATTCCTTTTAGCAGCCCATCGATGAACGCATTGTCCAAATTCTCTGGCAGAGCGAGGTTTAAAAAGAATGCGCCTGGACCACCGCCCATTGCTGCGATATCGCTCAAGGAACACGCGATCGCTTTCCATCCGATATCTTCGGCTGAACACCAGTCGAGGCGAAAGTGAACCCCCTCGATAATTGTATCTGTGGTTACTAAATCGAAACGGCCGGGATCTAAAATTGCGCAATCGTCTCCAATACCTAAGGATAAACCTTCTTGGGTTGGAAACATCTTTTTTATACGCTCTATTATTTCGAATTCTTTATACATGAAGTGTCACCGTAGAACGCGATCCGTTGAGGTTCGGTATGAATTTAGGAACCAACATATCATGGCCTAAGCGTATATGAAATTGGCAAAAACGAGGATTAAAACGAAAAGGGCAATCGCCACACCGATTAATATTTTCTGTCTTAAATGTTGCAGTCGAGAGCCCAGTTCTTGGGTTCTTCCCTGAGACTGGGTTTGAGCCACGATGAGACGTGTTTGAATTTGATCGGATTGTTTTTTTAAATATTTGAGTGCGTGTTGGTTATCCGGGCTATGCACTAAAAAGTGGCGCAATTTACGTATCTGCAGGTCGTGAAAATTGAGGGTATTTGTGAATTTGACGAACTTTTCAAAACCAGTCTCATTTGGATTTTCTTCCAAGGCACTCCACAAAAGGAGCGCCTGTTCGTACTCCGCTTCTTTGCCCTTGGGAGAACTCTCCCACGGCGGATAGGGAAGATGGGAGTAGTCTGTGCTGAGATCCAGACCACATATTCTACAGTTATCCTCGACCTCGCCATCGATCGGCGTCAGACATTTTGGGCACCTAGGACCCTCTGCTTTTTTCGGGAGTAAGTTCTGGAATTGATCTTCCCGCGCTTCGAGTTGGACTGGCGCTTCATCCCCTTCTCCTTCGATTCTGTTGATCTTTCCACACGACGAGCAGGTCAGCTCGATGCTATTTCCTTTGGGTTTCATCGACGCGGGAGCGCCGATGTGTTCGCAATGTTGACACTTGATTTCCATTAGCTTCCCAAAAGCGATTGTACGACAACGAGCAAGCTGCTTCCTTCGATAGGTGAGGGAGTGAAGGTTAAGATTAACATAATCAAACAGGAAGCACCTAGCACATGGTCGTAAGTTTGGAGCTTCTCCTCGGTGGTAATATCAGGATGTTGCCACCCCATCTTGAAGACAAATGCGCCAAGAATGAGCCAACCCGCAAAGAAAAAAACGCCCAAAATTAAGACGACCAATCCCATGACCCACCCCATTTTATGCCAACCTTTCCCAAAGAGTGCGTAAACCACATGGCCGCCGTCAAGTTGCCCAATAGGGAGTAAATTTAACGCCGTCAAAAGGCAACCCATCCATCCTGCCATCGCGATAGGATGCAGAAAGAGATCGTGTCCTGCAGGGATATTCGGGGCAAAGATGAACTCTCCGATAAGCAACAAAAGCGAGTCGCCCATTGCCATCGATCCTTCGGGAACTGGTTTTATTTCCGAAAGCGACATCCCTAAAAAAAGAGTGGGGAGTGCGATCACAAAACCAGCAACGGGACCCAAAGCCGCAATTCTCATCAACGCAGATTTAGACATCGGGGCCAATTCCATTTTAATGAACGCGCCAAATGTGCCTATCATCGGAATGACAAACCCTGGGTCTATCCATGGAATACCAGGTAAAAAGTAGGGCTTAGATGCTTTAACGTTGAATTTTTTACACGTTAAATAGTGTCCCATTTCATGAGAAAAAAGAATCGCTGTCGCAAAAATCGCGTAACTTAATCCTCGCCAGATGTTGGCCATTGAGAAGGGCTCGCCGTCCAAGGAGTAGGACTGCGACCACGTCATTGTCGTAAATGATAGGAGGATGAGAGGCAAAAAGGGCCAAGACCATTCCTTAAGAGATTTCATCAATAGGCCGGGGTTACTTCGCCATTACTGTCGAATCGGTAAATGTCAGGAAAACGCAAAGGATCACCATTGGCACGGAAACGAACAGGGCCACTTATGCCAACCCATTCTTTTTTGTAAGGTAGTTTACTAATTAGACGCGTGCGTGGTGTTATGTTTTTTGGATTCATCCTGACGATAATAGAGGAAAGTAACCACGTGAGATCGTAGGCATCGGCCTCAAGATCGACGGGCGCGCGATCGTACTCGCTCTCGAACATGCGAACAAATTCTTCAGCGGGTCCACCCCCTGCGTCCCCCGCAAAAAGGTCGGGGTATAATGCGCCGCTTGCCACGCCTTGAGAGAACTTCATCGAACTTCCTTGCCAACTGGAGAGCCCCAAAAGTTGAACATACTTTCCTTCCTGATGCGTTCCGTTCTGAATTTTTATAAGCGGTAAAAAAGCCAAAAGTCTCGACACGCGGTGATGGAAGTCAGGGATAAAAAGCGCATCAAAATCGACCCGAGCGCGTCGCTGTTTCACGCGAGCGTAACCACGTCGATTCTTCTTGAGCGCTTTTAAATCGCCGACGTAAAAACGAATACCCAAGAGTCCCTTTAAGGTATCGGTAAAATCGGTCGTTTCGGGAGAGTAACCCGACTCCGCACTGACTACCCCTCCACCTTCTTCAAAAGCTTTGATAAACGCGAGTGTTGCACGTCGCCCAAATTCTGTATCGGGCCATAAAACGGCGGCCTTTTTCTGACCTAAATCTTTAGACGCAAGCGTCCCCATTATTTCGCCTTGTTCTTCTGGGGCGAGTCGAAAACGGTAAGCCCATTTACTATTTCTGTGATCCGCCAATGCGCTACTGAAGGTGAAAATAGGAATGCCCACTTCGTCGGCAACACGTATTGCTTCTCGAGATCGTTTTGCTCCGATAGGACCAAGAATAGCAACGACCTTTGGATCTGAGGCAAGCGCTTGGATGGATGGGCCAACCTCTTTGCAATTTTTTACAGCAAGTGTGATTTCGTTTTCAGCGGCCGCCAATTCGATAGCTTGTAAGGTATTTTTGCCAAGGTTTTTGTATTTCCCGCTCAGGGGAAGACAGACCCCAATTTTGAAAGTTGAGATCTTGGTTTCCTCTTGGGCCAAAAGAGGATGGGAGAGGGCAACCAAAAAGAGCAAAAGAAAGAAAGAAATCTTCATGGTTCGAAGACCTTCTTCATACGATCAAAAAAGCTCTGTTTTTCAGGCTGGACATCTTCTCCAGAAATTTTGGCGAACTCTTCCAATAACTCGCGTTGTCTTTGCGACAGATTGACTGGCGTTTCGACAATGAGTTTGACGAGCTGATCTCCTCGCGATCCCGTTGTTTTGGGGAACCCTTTTTTTCTCAAGCGAAGTATTTTTTCAGATTGGGTTCCGGGCGGAATGGTCATGACCACTTTTCCATCAAGGGTGGGAACGTCCACTTTTGCGCCGAGCGCGGCTTGGGTAAAGCTAATGGGTAGATTACATCTCACGTTATTCTTCGCGCGTTCGAAAAGCGGATGAGGTGCCATTTTGATTTTGACGTAAAGGTCTCCGGGAGGTCCGTTGGAGGGAGAGGGAGCTCCTTCGCCAACCCACTTTAATTTTTGTCCTTCTTTGGCACCACGAGGTATACTGAGGACCAACTTTCTTGAACCTTTTACGAATCCAAGGCCGTTACAATCTTTGCATTTATGCT
>JALSKP010000187.1 GCA_026988815.1 Myxococcales bacterium
CGTTATAGAGACTCACATTGCCGCCAACAATGGGCGTGTCGAGAACGCGGCAGGCCTCAGCCATTCCCTCAATGGCCTCCACGAATTGCCACATTATTTCGGGGTCGGTGGGGTCCCCAAAGTTGAGACAGTCCGTTGCCCCCAACACACGTGCGTTAACACAGGCCAGGTTACGGGTACATTCGGCAACCACATGTTTAGCCCCTTCGCGAGGGTCGAGAAAGACTTTCCCGCTAGAACAATCTACCGATAATGCAAGATTGGCGGCCTCCTCTGAATCCGTGCGAATAATCGCTGCGTCTGAAACACCCGGTGTTTTAAGGGTCGCCGTTCCCACCATAAAGTCGAAACGCGAATAGATTTTCGATCGACTACATAGATTTACTCTTCCTAAAAAGGCGATGATAAACCTACCAAGTTCTTTAACCTCACGCGCATCTTGAATCCGCTTCGGATGTACAAAGGCGCGTGTGGGACGATCGTATCGGGGAGCTGCGTCGTTCAAAAGATCGATCGGAATCTCGCAAACACGTTCACCTTTGTGAAAAACCTCAAAAATCCCGCTGTCTCGCACCTCCCCAATTTTAGCCCAGGCAAGTTCCCATCTATCAAATACCTCTTTCACCTTTTCATGATCGCAAGGTTTGACGACCAATAGCATTCGTTCTTGGCTTTCCGATAAAAGAAGCTCGTAGGCACTCATACCTTCCTCGCGCTGGGGAACACAATCGATGTCAATCGTGATGCCATTGCCCGCGCGATGTGCCATCTCAACAGAGGAACTCGTGAGTCCCGCCGCTCCCATATCTTGAATGCCTACAACGACCCCACTTTGCATAAGCTCAAGACAAGCTTCCAAAAGGATCTTCTCTCGGTAGGGATCGCCCACCTGCACCGTCGGCCGTTTTTCTTCGTCGCCTTTCTCGAAGGTTTCACTGGCCATGGTCGCCCCGTGAATCCCATCTCTCCCCGTTCTCGACCCAACATAGTAAACATGATTACCAACACCTTCGGCCACACCGAGAAAGATTTCGTCTTTTTTACACACTCCAATTGTAAAAACATTTACTAAAATGTTGGATGAAAAGGAGGCATCAAAATATACTTCCCCGCCTACCGTTGGAACTCCCATCGCATTTCCATAATGTGCGATGCCCTCCACCACCCCGTTGAGCAAATGGCGCGTTTTCTTCTCTGAAGGTCCCCCAAAACGCAAGGCATTCAAATTTGCCACGGGTCGGGCTCCCATCGTGAAGACGTCCCGCATAATTCCTCCCAAACCCGTGGCCGCACCTTGAAAGGGCTCGATAAAACTTGGATGATTATGCGACTCCATTTTGAAAATTGCAGCCAGACCTCCGCCAATATCGACGGCTCCCGCGTTTTCCCCTGGACCAATAAGAACTGCAGGACCTGCGCTAGGAAGTTTGGTCAGATGAATCTTACTCGTTTTGTAAGAACAATGTTCGCTCCACATGACACTAAACACCCCCAGCTCTGTGATGGTGGGAACCCGACCTAGACCCTCAATCATTAAATCGTATTCGAATTTACTTAACCCATGCGCCTGGGCGTCTTTAAAATCTATCATTTCAGACCTCCTTGTTGAGGAAGGAGAGGAATATCTCACGACCATCCACGCTTCCCAAAGCGT
This sequence comes from Myxococcales bacterium, assembly GCA_026988815.1. Lineage (GTDB taxonomy): Bacteria > Myxococcota_A > Bradymonadia > Bradymonadales > Bradymonadaceae > CALJNB01. The sequence continues at coordinate 1,655 of JALSKP010000187.1, forward strand.
CGTCGCACGCCCGTTCCGGATGGGGCATCATGCCGATGACATTTCTTTCTTTAGAACAAATCCCGGCAATATTAAAGCGACTACCATTGGGGTTAACCGCCTCCGTGCACACACCCTCTTCATCACAATATCTAAAAATGATCTGTTCGTTATCTTTCAACACCTCCATACTTTGTCCATCGGTCCAATAATTCCCCTCCCCGTGTGCGACGGGAATACGGAGAAGTTTCTTTCCCGAAGCCGTCCGCATCGTAGAAATAAGATATTGTTGTTTACAGATGAAATGTAGAGTTGCGTTACGCTGCATAGCCCCGGGTAGTAAACCTGCCTCCAATAATATCTGAAAGCCGTTGCAAATACCAAGAATCGACACACCACGTTTGGCATGTCGCCTTATCTCCACCATGACAGGACTCGCCTTGGCTATCGCCCCAGCGCGCAAGTAATCGCCGTACGAAAAACCTCCAGGAATGATAATAAAATCGGGAGATTCAATATGGGTTTCCTTATGCCAAACGAAGATGCTCTTCGCACCAACCGATCCAAGCGCGCGATGGGTATCACGTTCGCAGTTGGACCCTGGAAAAACGACAATAGCGCCTTTCATTTGTTTTCTTCCTTGGACCCTCGCCCTGATGAGGTTGGGAATTCGATGGAGTAGCTTTCTAGTACGGGATTAACGAGAAGTTGCTGACATATTTCATTGACGATTTCGAGGGCATCGCCCTCCTCCGATATACTAAACTCGATTACTTTTTTGATTGAAACCCCCTGTACATCATGCCCAAGATTGAGAAGTGCACCTTGCACAACTTCAGCCTCAGGATCAAAAACACCTGTCTTGTTTTTTATGTTAACACGCACCAATTTCACGGCTGAATAATCGTAACGTTATCGATGTTGAAAACGCGCTCAAAGACCCTATCTATATATTTTAGATTTTCTCTTAAATCAAAACATGCTTGTATTTCTGCTTCGCTCATCGTCGCGCGAATCTCGTCATCAGCAAGGAGTGCTTCCTTGAACATCAAGCCTTGGGTTTCCCAACATCGCATCGAAACTTTTTGAACCGACGCGTAGGCCTTGCTACGAGACCAGCCTTTCTGAATCAACGAGACAAGTATCGATTGACTAAAAACCAAGCCTTTGGTGAGGTCCAAATTCTTCTTCATTTGATCGGGGTAGACGACCAAGTTACTAAGAATACTCCCCATTCGGTGAATCGCAAAATCGAGCAGCGAAGTTGCATCGGGTGCGATGACGCGTTCGACCGAGGAATGACTGATGTCGCGCTCATGCCATAGCGCAACATTTTCCATAGCCGGAATCACGCAAGCTCGAATGAGACGCGCCAAACCCGTAACATTTTCGCTCAAAACGGGATTGCGTTTATGCGGCATAGCGGAGGACCCTTTCTGGCCAACATGAAATTTTTCCTCGGCTTCCAGAACTTCGGTGCGTTGGAGATGTCGCACCTCAACGGCAAATTTTTCCAGCGTACTTGCAATAAGTCCGAGCACGCTGAAAAATTCTGCATGGCGGTCACGTTGTAGGACCTGGCTTGAGGCGAGGGCAACATCAACCCCGAGTTGGTCACAAACGTAGGCTTCAATAGCAGGTGTGATATTTGAAAAGGAGCCCACTGGTCCAGATATTTTCCCAACGCTAACGCTCTTTTTTGCACGTTCCAAACGTACGATGTGCCGTCGAATTTCGTCGTACCAAATCGCGAGTTTATGACCAAAGGTTGTCGGCTCCGCGTGAATCGCGTGCGATCGTCCCACCATGAGAGTATGTCGGTGCTCCAAAGCGCGTTTTCGAATAGCAGCATTGAGTGTCTTTAATCCATCCAAAAGAAGGTCGGCTGCTTGAGACAATTGTAGTCCGAATGCCGTATCCAGGACATCCGAGCTCGTCATTCCAAGATGCACCCATCGCCCATCTTCCTGGCCGACCTGTTCCTCGATCATCTGGACGAAAGCTGCCACATCATGACGGGTTATTTTCTCGATTTCTTTCACGCGTTCGGGATCAGAAAAAGCATTCTTTCGAATACGTTTCGCGACGCCT
>JALSKP010000188.1 GCA_026988815.1 Myxococcales bacterium
AAATTCGTGTTGAGAAGAAAAAAGCTGACGGCGCGATTACTGAAGCGCAATACGCGGAGAAAATGGAAAAGATCAAAAAAGCTGAAGCAAGGGTCGCAAAACATGACGAAAGAGCGAAAAAGAAAAGCGAAAAACTTCTTAAAAACCAAGAAAAACTCGAAAAACTTAATAAGGGAAAATAGTACCTGAGTTTACTTCCCCATCGTCACGTCTTGACGATCTCTCCCCAGAACGTATCTTAAAAATCTCTTAAAAACAGAAGGCAATCATGCTTCCCGACTTTCTGAGTTCTCCTTTTCAAGAACCGGCTCTGTCTACCTTGTGGACCCGAACCTTTGTCAACGCCTATGCCTTGGTTCAACTCGGTATCGTTTTTTTTCTCTTCACCGAAATTCTCAAACGCCTTCCTTTTCAACGAAAACATAACTTCAAACTGGCACACAGCGAACGTCCTTTTTTTAATGCCGAGATCAAAAGCGATGTACTTTGGCCCTTACTAACCTGGATTATTTTACTCCCCGCTTTTTATCTACTGACCCTTACTGGAATCGAGGCTTTTCTAACGCCCTATGTTCCCAAACATCGTGTTCAAGCCTTTGTGCTAACCCTTCCTTTTTGGGTCCAAGTTCTCGTCGCGTCGGTGGTTCTAGATCTCGCGCTTTATGTTCGGCATCGATTTGTCCATCTTTATGCGTGGCCCTACCATATCATTCATCACTCAGCGAAAGAGATTACGTGGACAACCTGGCTACGTTTACATCCCGGCGATAGTTTTATTATGGGACTCATTAATGTCTCCATTCTGTGGGTTTTGGGATTTGACGCTCCGGCAATGGTTACCGCCCAGCTCTTATTCAGTTATGCCAATAGCTTTAATCACGCCAACATTCAGCTCGATTACGGGTCCCCTCTTCGATACATTTTTGTGAGTCCCAACATGCACCGATGGCATCATGGAACGACCGAGGAGGCATTAAATAAGAATTTTTGTATTATTTGGGCGTGGATTGATATTCTATTTGGGACCTTCTACCTTCCGCCCTTTGAACTTCCTGAACGTTATGGAGCCTTTGACGAAGACGGAGAGGATTGTGTTGGCCCTACATGGCTCGATCAGTTTTTCTACCCTTTTCGAGCACATTGGAAGACCTTACAAACCTTTCTGGCACGGCATTAGCGTCAAGGCAAATGTTGGGTAGGTTTAAGCGAGAAAAAAACAGCTCCCCCGGAAATTCCCACCTGGGATGTGGAAAGCTTGCATTTTTGTGCGTCAAACCATAACTTTAGAGCTATGGAAATAACACCCTTATGGAAAATTCTTGGCAGCATCGGTCTCGTCGGAACGATAGTTATTCTCGGTTTGACGGTTCCACCAACAGCCGACGAAAAACTTCAGATGGCCCGCGCTCAATTCACAAAAGAACACCCTGTTTGCAAAGTCTTGAGCGGTAGCGCGAACGATCTTATGGGCAGAGGAGGATACCCCTCGGTTCAGCTCAACATCGTGTGTGGCGGAAAAAAGACAACCGTTGCCCTCAATTGTGGTATTTTTAGCTGCACGGAAGAACCAAACTATAGGAGATGAATTGGCGAAGACCCTTCCTAATTTTTTGAGAAAAAGTGTAGATTGACGAAGAAGGTCGTTTAAAAGGCAAATCCAAAGGTCGTATGGAGTGCGGGGAAAATGCCTTTGGGACCCAAATTGCCAACACGATAGTGTAAATATTGAATGCCAGCGCCGCCGGAGAGCACAAAAAAATCGGACAGAATAAAGGTATACCCCACTAACCCGCTAATATAGCCGCCCCACTCTTCATCGCTATCGCTAAAAACGTAGGCACCCACCCCACGAACCAAGGCCCACGCGCCTGCAGGCGAACTTCCCCAAGGGAACCACCGCAGGCCCATCTCTAGACCAAAACCGAGAAAGTCTTCCTTTTCGCCGCCTGGCGCGGAAAACAAACGTGCATGTGGTCCCGCATAAAGCGAAAAATCGGAGGTCAATTTTCGTTCAATTTGTAGGTGGGCAAACCCGATAAATGTCGTTAAAGGATCGACCTGAATCGTCCAGTTTCTTTCAACATCAGGACCGCTTTCTTCAGCGAAAAGGTGGGGAGAAAAGAAGAATACTAAAACCAATGCGATGATTCTTATCTGACTTTTATTCATGTTCGGACCTTTGATAGCGCGTTATCAAAACCTACCAAACGTTCTCCAAAGTTGTTGAAAGAATAGCCAAGTCGGAAGGCATTAGACGTTGAACAAAAAGCTTTGCCAGGAATGACGAGCAGACCCGCGTCTTTAGCAAGGGCATCGGCAAAAATATCACTATCTTGTCCACAACTGGCAAACACTGTGCATCCGCCTTCGGGCGAAACGAAGGAAAAATGAGGATACTTTTCGGCGAGCAAATCGAGTTTTTTGAGGTTTTCGACGAGTCCTTTGCGGTGGGTCTCAAAAATCAGATTCGAATGGTTAATGACAGGAACGAGCGCATGTTCTGAGAAAAGATCGTTGCAAATCGAGAGATACCCCTTCACTAAAAGCGCGTTCTTGAGAAATCGCGGCGACGGTGAGGCAATCCAACCGACTCTAAATGCTGGCGTTCCATGCGATTTGGAAACCACGCCAATACTAATGCCTTTTTCATACATTGAGGCGACGGCGGGAAGGCGATTTTTTGGCTCATGTTCGAGCCCTCGAAAAACCTCATCAGAAAAAAGCCAAACGTCCTTCCTTCTGCAAATCGAAATTATTTCCTCAAGTTCTTCAATGCGAAGATGGGCGCCTGTTGGATTATGAGGAAAATTAATAATGACCATTTTAGTATTTTCGCTTACTAATTCCTCGAACCTGTTGAAATCAATCGTCCACCCTCGTTCTTCACTTAGGGGAAGTAATTGAACCTTACACCCCAAATCTTGTGCGCATTTAATGAGGGGTTCAAAAATAGGAGAAAAGGAAATCACTTCATCCCCTTTCTTGAGTAATGCATGCATTGCAACGAAAATGCCTTCTTGAGCGCCTGCGCTCGTGATGATATTTTCTTCTTCCAAACTCGGAAAAAGGTGGGTTTTCAACGCGTGTCTTAACGCAGGCAATCCCGATGCGTTGCCATAGTCCAAGCTCATTTGTGGATCGAAATTGAGAATATTTTCACCCAAAAGTTGGTTCAATTCATCAAGCGTAAAAGGTTGGGGATTGGTTGCACTTAGAGAGAGGCAGTTTAAGTGTTTCCACTTCGCTCTAAACTTTGACATGTAAAGGGGGTTAAGATCAAACATCGCACACCTATCAAAGAAACCATTCTTAACGTCTTCGGTATGAAGAAGGCAACAACTTCTTTCCTATGCAAACTCTTCTCCCAAAAGCGGTGTACTGTTCTGAATCTTCTACCATAAAAAAACTATCCAACCTCGTCTGGCTTTGGTAGAATCTAGGCTCCAACCTAAAAGGATTAGAAATGAAGAAAAGCTTCTTACGAATTTCAATGATGGCGTTAATGATTGTCGGTTTCTCAATGGGATGTGGTTCAAAAACCGAAAAACCTGATGCACAACCGACCGAAGAAAGTCCGACAACCCAGCCTACCGAAGTCGCTCCAGCGGAGTCTTCGGCTGAAGCTGCGCCGGAAGAAGCATCGCCTGAAGCGCCTGCTGAGTCGGGAGTGGCTCCAGAATAAGCGCGTTTGGGATGTCATCTCTAATCCTCCGTT
>JALSKP010000189.1 GCA_026988815.1 Myxococcales bacterium
GCATCGCGCTGGGTATACCACCGTTATTAGCCACCGTTCCGGGGAAACCGCAGATACCACCATCGCCGATTTGGCGGTTGCCGTAAACGCTGGACAAATCAAAACAGGGTCCCTCTCGCGTTCTGATAGAGTTGCCAAATACAATCAACTGATGAGAATTGAAGAGGAATTAGGCGAGGTCGCCTACTATCCTGGAACCAAAGTATTTGGATGGTAGTAACTCGTTTTACTATCCGATGAGGACCATCTAAGATGTTTAAGGTCGATATTTCCAGAATTCAGGAAAGCCTAGGTTCAGGTATTCACTCCAAACCTATCGACGGTAAGGCTGTAGCTAAAAATATGCGGCTTCAACTTGGCGAATACCTACAACGCCTCTCCGAAAAAGGCATCCGCCTAAAGTTGGTGGTCGTTATCGTTGGAAAAGATCCCGCCTCCGAAATTTATGTTCGACACAAAATTCGAGCCTGCCGCGAAGTTGGAATTGAAAGTGAATTGGTGTCCTTTGCTGAAGACGTTTCTGCCGAAGAACTCTATGCGGCAATCGATCGACTGAGTGCGGACCCTCAGGTCGACGGCATTTTGGTCCAATTTCCTCTTCCCGATCATCTTGATGAATTTGAAGTCGTAGACCGTGTCGATCCAGAAAAAGATGTGGACGGATATCATGCTCAAAACCTGGGTCGCCTCATCGCTTGGCGAGGAGAAATAGAACCCTGCACGCCAAGAGGAATAATAACTCTTATGCGAGTTTACGGTATTCAGGCGCGTGGCGCGAATGCGACGGTCATCGGGCGTTCGATGATTGTCGGACGCCCCATGGCCCAAATGCTCATTCGGGCTGACGCGACCGTTACCGTGTGTCATCGACATACCAAAGACTTGCAACCCTTGGTGGAGAACGCAGACATTCTCGTCGTCGCAACAGGCGTCGCACATCTCATTCCAGGTGAATGGATCAAGGAAGGGGCAGCCGTATTTGATGTCGGAATCACCCGTCTAGAAAACGGTAAACTTCGCGGCGACGTGAACTTTTCCGATTGCATCGCTCATGTCGGTCGAATTACACCCGTTCCCGGTGGAGTAGGGCCGATGACGGTTGCAACATTGTTAGAAAATACTGTTCGAGCGGCCACATTGCGGCGAAAAATAACGATTGATCCTGAAGCAAATATCGATAGCTTGGGTGTGAAATCGACAAAGGAAAATATGCATCCCGAAGAACTCAAACACATTCCCCTGGAGCACAAGCACATTGAAACAGGCGCCAAAATGGTTCCTTTTTCTGGCTTCCTCATGCCTACCCAGTATTCGGGAATCAAAGATGAACATTTTGCAGTCAGGAAGAATGTCGGACTATTCGATGTTTCTCATATGGGAGAGGTCTTTGTTCGAGGGCCCGGAGCGCTCGAGGCCGTTGACGCGCTTATTACCAACGACCTTACCCAAGCCGGAATCGGACAAGCGATTTATACCGCGATGTGTAACGACAAAGGCGGAATTGTTGATGACCTCATCGTTTACCGTTTATCGGATGAAGAAATTCTCCTTTGTGTAAATGCCGGAAATCGCGCCAAAGATTTCGAACATATTCAAGCTCATATTTCAAATAAGGTCGACGTCAGTGACGAGGGCGACGACTGGATTCAGCTCGCTTTACAGGGCCCCAAAGCCGAGGCCTTATTGGCGCAGTTAACATCAACTGATCTTTCCAACATTAAATATTATTGGGGTGAAATGGGAAAAGTGGACGGCTCACCCGCGCTTATTTCAAGGACCGGTTATACCGGCGAAGATGGCTTTGAAATCTACGCAAAAAGATCCGAAGGCGAGGCAATCTTCGATGCTCTTCATCGTGTCGGTGAGGGATTTGGATTGCAGAATTGTGGATTAGGCTGCAGAGATACACTCCGTTTAGAAGCAAAATATTTGCTCTACGGAAACGACATGAACGAAACAACAAATCCATTGGAGGCAGGCCTAAGTTGGGTTGTCAAACTGGGAAAGGAAAACGAATTTGTCGGTAAAAAAGCGATTGAGGAGATTAAGAAATCTGGTTTGAAGCGCCGTCTGCGTGGATTTATTCTCCAAGAAAGAGGAGTTTTAAGACCAGGCTATTCTATCCTTGACGGAGAGAAAAAAATCGGTGAATTAACCAGCGGCTCTTTTTCGCCCACCCTTAATCAAAGCATTGGTTTGGGGTATGTGGAGATAGGATCAACAAAGTTGAAAGAAGTTAATATTGAAATTCGAGGCAAGCGACTTAGGACAGCTGTCACAAAGAAAGCCTTTTATCAGAGAGAGAAATAATTATGAATTTTCCCAGCGATTTGCTCTATACCAAAGACCACGAGTGGGTCAGTTTAGAAGGTGATATTTTAACCTTGGGTATTACAGATCATGCCCAAGATGCCTTAGGCGATATTGTGTTTTTTGAGAGTCCCGAAGTTGGACAAGTCATTGAAAACGAAGAAGCCTTCTGCGTTATAGAGAGCGTTAAAACCGTGTCCGATGTTTACTCTCCCATCTCAGGGGAGGTTTTCGAAGTCAACGAAGAGGTTGAGGAAAATGCGGAAATAATCAACACCGATCCTTATGGAAAGGGATGGTTGGTCAAAATTAAATTCGATACCTCCGATCCTTTAGGTCTGATGGATGCCGACGAATATGCGGGATTCCTAAAAGAAGGATAGGGGAGGCCCTTAGGCTGACCTCGCCTTCCCGATTATCTCGCGAAGATGCCAAAGCTTCCTTGGTCGATAGAAAAAAACGCTTGGGTGGGGGAAATACCATTGAGCATCGATACGCCATCGCCGATAAATCGAATCTGTGTCCAGAGATGCTTTTCGTTTTTTGTAAACTCAAAGGTAAGCGTCTTTACCTTTTGAGGCAGTTTGTAAAAGAGTGCAATAGAAAGACCCTCTTTGCGTTTGTATTTTACTCGAACTTCTTCTTTGGCCAGGGGAACTGAAATTGATAGACCTTTTAACGCGATCTTTTTTAAGGCTGGCGTCACCGAGAGTGACTCGCTTTTTGATAAAAAACCATCCTGATTCTTATCATATATTCCCATCAAATAATCTAATCGCCGGCCGGGTGCTTCCCTGTAAGTGATGAGGATTTCAAGGTTCTCCTTTGTGCTATCAATAATGATCACACGCTCGGAATCAAAGGAATGCGCGAAGAGAGTGGATGGAATAAATACCCATAGAGCGAGAGAAAAAAAGGAGAAGGAAATTCTCATTAATGGTGATGACCGCCAAATGCATCAAAGATCAAACGCACATCACGGTTCTCGCCTTTGGGGCGACTCAACGGATTGCGTACTTTTCTCACCCCTGGGATTTGGCCAGGTTTAAGGCGGCTGTTGCGCGCGGCGCGAATCGCTTCCTTATTTGGTATGGTATAAGCGTTTACTAAAATACCCTCTTGGCATTTTACCACTGGCGGCGCCGGGGCGGTGAATTGACCGTCGCCGTCCGCGATAACCCAAATGGGATTGGTGAAGGCAAATGGCGTTACGGGGAAAACGAAATCGGGTCCCAAACCTTGTATATCTCCGCCCAAACCGAAGGCGCCAGCTAAAGAACCAACCACATCGGAGAAGTTAAAAGGGGGAATGTCTTGCGGGCTAACGACCGGAAATAAGTTGGTATCGCCTTCCACCTCGACCACAAACCAGGTGTCCTTCGTCACAGGTACAGAATA
>JALSKP010000190.1 GCA_026988815.1 Myxococcales bacterium
ATTTACCGACGGACAAAAACGAACCCTTTTTACTACCGACACACTATTGAACAAAATTGGTGTATCAGATTGGCAGCTCGCCTTTGAACCTTCGCCGACGATGGAAGGGAATATTGTCCCCCTCTTAACGGTCGGGCTCGACGAAAAGAAGGCCGATGACTTCCCGCCTGAACAACTCAAACGTCTCTCTTTAAGTGTTACAATTCGCCAGGATAATTTTCAGACACGCAACGAAAGCGTCCTCTTCGAAAAGAAGGATAAACTCAGTTTTGTTGCGAAGAATGCTGTCTACTCGATCCATCTTTTTGGAAGTTGGCTCGATTTCGACTGGGCGAGTACGCAGGTTGCCTCGCAACTTATGAAAGTATCCAATGCACTACAGGGTTGGTCCGGTGACGCTTTCGCTGAAAAACCATCGATGAAAAAAAGACGTTTTGTAAAATGGCTCAATGTGGCAAGAAAAGGCTTGGGCGCTGCCCTGGCTTTTGCCTACATTGGCTCGCTTGATGTTATTACGCGCGACCTGGCACGGACCTTCGGTGTACAGCCATTTATTGGAGAACCGCGGATCGTTTTGGTGTCCTCCGTTCCTGGAAAGAAAGGCCTTTTGTTTCGCATTGAATCGTTGACCGGCAAGATTGACAGTCAGTCAAAAATCGGAATACCGCGTGGCGCGAGCCAAGGATTTCATACACTATTTGGTGTTCTTGAATCCAATCTTCGTTCCCAAAGCGAGGCTTTCTTTTCGGGAGAAAAGCCTTGGTTCAATCCGCAATTGGATCTGAAAACTCTTGAGAAAGTCGGCGCAAAAACCCGTGGTCTTAATCCTGGTGACCGGCGTCGAATTCGTCGTGACGCTAGAGCAGGAAACCTTATTCTATCAACCCTTCCTCTTTTGGATTCTAAAGGATGGTGGGCCCTGCTTCCCGAATCGGGAACGATTCAATCGAAAAGAACGAACCCTCATAACGACCTTCTTTCACGTTCCCAGAAAGTCTCCAACATCGTCCTCGCTGAATACCTGCTTTCTTTTGGGCAAAAAACGCTACACTTTTTTCAGGGTAAAAAACCTCTTCAAAAAAGCAAACGCGCGGTATGTAAAAGCTTCAAGGATCTTAAACATTTAGCGCAAACCTTCTGCGCCATCGATAAACCCCTACCTCCTCCATCTCTGTTGCGATGTATTGAATTAAAAGCCGAAGACGACAGTGTGATGAACGGTAGCTGTCGGGAGAGGACAGAGTATTTTCGATGTGGCGCCGTTTTTTCGTCGGCCCTTCTCGGGAAGAAAATGACCGTCATGTACACCAAAGATCAAACCCCTTTCGAAATTCTACAGGCCACGAAAAAAACCAAAAGGAAAAGACCGCCGACCGGAATTACGTGCAGGTAATTTAGAGAGCGCGCAATTTCTCAAGCGCGTTCGCAAAGTCGGTAGGATAAGGACTCACAACGCAAATATCCTCGCCTTTCCATTCGAAAGAAAGGCTGTGTGCGTGGAGGCCGACACGATTGATAAATTTACTTTGAACGGTGTTTTTAAATCCATACAAAGGATCTGAAAGGATGGGAGAATTTGCCTCGTAAAGATGCATCCTGATCTGATGCGTGCGCCCGGTCTCCAAGGTGCACTGAAGAAGCGCCAATTTATTGGGATATTTCTCAAGTATGTCGTAATGGGTGATTGCAACTCTCCCTTCACCGGTACGCGAGGTAAACCTGTATCGATTTTTTGGATCTCGAGCATGGGTGGTTTCAAAACTCCCTTTTTCAGGCAGCGAGGGAGCGAAACAAAGCGCGTGATATTGGCGTACAAGACGATGTTCTTTGAAAATAAAATTGAGAGCTTTATGGGCCTCATCGGATTTGGCCACAACTAAAACACCCGATGTATCTTTATCAATTCTGTGAACAATTCCAGGTCTGAGGGCGTCTTCGCTTAATGCATCGAAATGAAAAAGAAGCGCATTTACAAGCGTCCCATCCACGTGTCCAATCGAGGGATGAACGACCATACCAGCGGGCTTATCGACAAATGCGAGATCCTCATTTTCGTATAAAATCGTCACTGGAATATCTTGAGGCTGAGCATTCAAGGGTCGTACTTCTTGAAAACACCATTCGATATGGTCCCCAACTTTGGTTTTGTGCCCCGCCTTTACAAATTGTCCATTCACACGAATTTCGCGTTCCTGAATTCTTTTTTTAATTTGTGAACGCGTAATGGATATTTCTTCTTTTGCGAAAAGAAATTGGTCAATGCGCAGACCTGCATCTTCTTGAGAGATGCTAAACTCGTATACAATCATATTTAGGAGGTAAATTTACCAGATAGAACTTTCAATATGTCCGGAACCGGCAAAGACAATATCGATGAAGGCTTTCTCTAGAATATTTGTATTTTCGATAAGATCAGGAGAAACGTATTTTTGAAAATCGCGTTTGGCTTCGTTCAAAATTCCGCCAAGTTCTTCAAATAAGGTATCGTTGCGAATCCCATTTTCGATCTTCTTTTGAATATCCGGATAGATAGTCATATCTGATGCGATAACGCGTGCTCTTCTTGCAGCTTTTTCTGGATCGGTAATTTTTGACACGTCAACCTCTTAAATTCTGAGTCAGTTTAGACTAACATATCAGGAATAGTCCAAAAAGCTAAAATATTCCTCGATGAGGTCATCAGGCTCCACGCCCAAAACTCCCGCAATTTCACGCAAATAACCACGCAAGTAGACCGGCCTCGGGAGAAACTCGGGTTTTCCCTCCTCGATGGCCGCCAAGTACTTTACGCCGATTTGGGTACGGTGACTGAGGTCACGTAAACTCAACTTGAAACTCTTTCGCAAACGTTCGATTTCTTTGCCAGCCGTGATTCTATTTTGATCATTGGTCTCCGGCTCTCGTTTGGGCGATTTTTTCTGCTCCACCGGCCGTTGGGTTGGTTTGGGCGAGTTGCCCCCCAAGGTGAGAATGCCTCGATAGGCCGACTCTAACATATCGGCCGTTTCGGAACGGCGTTGGGGGTCGGCGAACATCAACCCAATGCTCACCTCGCGTCGGTAACCCTCCCATAACCGGCGACAATGCTGACGAAGATCGTTACGTGGAAGATCGTCCCTTAATCCGATTTTTAGACCTGGATGGGCATCGGACGAGCGCGGTACCGGACGAGGAAAGGTCTGATCAAACTCGACAATCTCCTTTAGAGATTTCGCGATTCGTTCAATATCATCGGATAAGGCTTCTTCACCTCGCGTGGGATGACTTGCCGTTCGGCGATTAAAAAACCATCGCCGGTCTTCGTGATCCACTGCTCCTAAGGTGCGAGGATACACACCAAGCTCTTGGAACATCGCATGAGAAACAACATAACCAAGATCGCGCTCGGAACCCTCTCTTACAAAATTTGTAATCATGTACAATTCCAAGGCATCGCAGGTTTCGTTCACAATCTGACGCACGCCGGAATTGGCTGCGTTTCGAATCAAAAATTCGCGGTTTAGGGTGAGCGTTTGAAGCGCCAATAACTCCATCATTTCTGGTATATATTCTTCGGCTTTAGGATGGAGTCCAAGACTTTGTAACAACGCTGCCCTGCCGGTTTGAATGGCTGCACGAATAGCGGCTGGCTCCGGCGAAATAACTAAGATCGGAATGTCACTCAAGACAAAGAGGGAAATCGCGGTTTCATCCAAGGTGGGAGGTAA
>JALSKP010000191.1 GCA_026988815.1 Myxococcales bacterium
CTTCGACGTAGAATTGTTTGTAAGAAATGGATCCGGAAAACGCGCCCATGATAGCCTCCAGTTTTGTGCTGGCGGTTTCTAATAAAAAATCCCCGTTTCGGCGAGGATTATATTGGAATATTTTTAGGTTGACGGGTTAGGCCTCGTTTTTTCGCCGATTCTTTCTTTTTCTTCTTACGAAGACGAAGAATGCGAGAAGGAAAAACGCGCCCGGCATGCGGCCCTTGGACGTTGTGGAACATCCATCATCTACTCCCCCGTTTTCTTCGAAAACGATGGATGGCTCTTGGTCGATGACGACAACGACATCGTTGTTCTCACCATTCCCATTGGTCGAATTATTACCAGTGGTGTTGTTGGTTTGATTATTGGGATCATTATTTCCGTTATTCGTCGTTCCCTTGTCGACACAGGTTCCGTTTTTGCAGGTTTGGTCGCCGTTGCATGAAACGTTAGCGCATGGGTCTCCCGGGTTACGGCATACTTTTACGCCGCCGCTGGAGATGCATTCTTCGTTTCCAGAGCAATCTCCGTCGACCTGGCACTCATCCATTGGGGCGGTGCTGGCCTTGCAAGAATAGTTATCGGGACACGGAAGCTGAGGATTTCCGGGCGCTGAACAAATTTCAACATTTTGGGGTCCGTTTTGTCCTTGGAATTGCCAGTTGATACACTGGGAATCGCCAGGGCATTGGGCTCCGCCGCTGCATATGACGAGGCAGCGAGGTCCGTTACCGATATCAGCACAGGTGCCGCTATTTCCGCAGTCCGCATTGGTTTCACAGGTGCGACATGCTGGGCACGCTGATTGGCAGGTACCCGAACCCGAGCAGACCAAACCGGCGGCGCAATCGCCGTCGTTTGCGCATCTTGGGATTTCGCACTGACCAGTATTAGCATTACATTCTTTATCGCTAGTACATGGATTGTTTATACCACAAGGAATATCCACACATCTTGCGTTCGAACATTCTTGTCCGGGTTTACACTCGGCAGCCGACTGGCAGTTACAGGAGATTGTATAGAGGGAACAAACGCCGTTTTCGTCATCTTGGTGGAGGGTACGTGCTCCAGAACCGCCGATGTAGGCGGCGAACATCGTCGCTGTTTGTGTGTTAGAATGTCCAAGTCCGAGGAGATGACCAATTTCGTGAGTGGAAATCGATTGCATATCGGTGGCTTGGCCATTGGTACGGAATGTGAATCCTACGCCATTAAAAATGATTGGAGCTTGGGCAATCGTACAGTTGTTGAATGCTTGAAGAAGGGTGACGCCGATGGTTTGGTTCACGCTTCCGAACATGGTCGGCCAATTGCTTTCTTTCCAGGACAACACGATACGACCGTTATTGTTTTGTGCGGTAAGTTGGGTTGTCCCCTGGTAGGTGGCTGAAAATTCTGAACAACAAGGGTCTCCCCAAGTGGTGAAAGAATTGGCCATCACATCGGTCAGTTCGTTAAAGGGGATATTGTCTGAGCCGTTTTGGTTGATCCAGTAATTTACGGGAAGCTGCGCCCACGCGGGCCCCCCACCATTTTGGCACTGAAAGGTATACGTGTAGGCAAAGAGCGATGAGGCGCTACAGGTTAGGATCAGGATAATCAAAGTCTGAAGTAATGTTTTTTTCATTGCTTGGCTCCTTTGATTCCTGCGATTTGTGCGTTCAATTCGGCGACAAAAACATCATATTTATAGAAGTCATCACCTTTCTTCGAAAAAGTTGTGGTATCAGGATCAACGAAAGCGACGTCGCTTAAGTCTCTTGTGACCATCTTTTTCGTTCCAGAATTTGTGACAGTATATTTGGACTGAGCGAGGAGACTCAGGAACAAAAAACCTTTTTCGTTTTTGTGCTTCGGTGTGGCGAGGAAAAGAACAACTTTTTCACCAATTTTGAAAGCAGCGTCCCCAGGAATGTGGGCCATCTTACCGTCATAGTCGCCGCCCCATTGGGTGAATGAATAGGAAGCTTCTTCTTTTCCATAAAAAACAGTCGTGGTTTTTATTTTAGTCGTTGTCACGACATGACCAAGTTCCTCGGAAACATAGGTGTTTTGGCTAACAACGGTTCCTTCCACGATAAGATCAGATATTTCGATCATTTTCTCGAGGTCGGCGAATACCATCGTTGTGGCGGACGCTTGAGCGCTAAAAAATAAAGTCACGAGAAACGCGACGAGAAACGCAGGGCCGCGGTTTAGGAAGACAGGATACATACATACTCCGATAAATACTGAAATTCGGATCTTTTAAGACCAGAAGGGATGCTATCTTAGTGCTCTTTCTATCAATCCAACGAGAAAAAATCCACCGAATTTTATGGATCTCATTGTTCATATTTTTTAAACAATACTATATGGACGTGAGCTACTAAAAGCGTAAACATTGAGAAAAATAACTCCTATTTGTTTGCACTTGAAAGCCACCTGTGAGTGAGGTAGGAGAGGGAGAGACGCGCCTTGTTTTACAAGAGCCTGCTTCTTAAAAGCTTGAGCCGTCGACAATCGTAAGGAGAGAACGATGAATTTAGAAAAAATGTATGATATTCGCGTCGTAGAAAAGTATATGAAGAGGGGACTTGTCTCTCAAAAAGACTACGATGCATTCATCGCTGGTCTTCCAGATGTTGCTGAGGAAGGTTTGGAAATGGAAACCAAACTCAAATCAAACGAAAGCGAAGAAGAAGAGTGAGTGAGGAAAGCATTCCGCTAGGCAACAACGAAGGCGTGGTTCTTCCCCTCGAAAACGATGAACATGTAGACTTCGGCAGTTTTATCATCAGCATCGGCCATTCCGCCTATGTCGCTATGGGAAAAGTGTGCTGCCCAGAACGTGGAAGCCAGTCGGTGGAGCTCGAAAACGCTCAACAATTCATCGAAATTTTGGAAATGCTCGAAAAAAAGACAAAAGGTAACCTTGAGCCGGAAGAAAGTAGAATGCTTTCTGGTTTACTCTATGAGTTACGGATTGCTTTTGTCGAGCTTTGCTAATAATAGCCACCAGATCCGTTTAAAGAGGCCTATGTTTTTAACGCGAATCTTACCCCTTTTAATAGGGCTGTTCACCTTATTTTCCTGCGAACAATCAAAAACAGAAGAGGCGGTTCCTGTTGATCATCCCCTTCCTTCTAAACTCTCGCCATCGAAGACTGACCCCCCTAAAGAAAACAACCCTACCAAGCCTTTGAGTTTTGCCGATACTGTTGAAAAAACAAGGCCAGCGGTCGTCAATATCTACACCCAAACCCTCGTAAAAACCAAACGCTATAGATTTTATGGCGGCGGATTAATTCCAGAAAAACGACGGAGTCAATCGTTGGGTTCCGGTTTTCTTATCAGCAAAGATGGCTACGTTCTGACCAACAATCATGTCGTCGATAAAGCGACCAAGATTGAGGTTCGCCTCTTCGATGAGCGCGTTTTTGTTGCAAAAGTGATCGGTACGGATTCCAGAACGGACATCGCTTTACTAAAACTGGATGCAAAGGAGGATCTTCCTTTTTTAACCTTCGAAAATGGCGACACGCTGAGGGTCGGTGATTGGGTCATCGCGATCGGGAATCCACTTGGGTTAACCTCCACTGTAACTGCGGGAATCGTGAGTGCGGAGGGGAGAAAGAATTCCACAGGCAATGCGCTCGGTTTCCAAGACTTTATTCAAACGGACGCCTCGATTAACCCGGGTAATTCTGGTGGGCCGCTTCTG